>JBGPOV010000033.1:0-34289 GCA_041488255.1 Gammaproteobacteria bacterium
GGCCTTCATGATCTCGCAGATCTCTTCGAAGTGCTCGTAGACGAAGCTCTCCCGGTGGTGGGCCAGGCACCACTTGGCGTGGATGGAGCCGCCGCGCGACACGATGCCGGTGACCCGCGACGCGGTCAGGTGGATATAGCCGAGGCGCACGCCGGCATGGATCGTGAAATAGTCGACCCCCTGCTCGGCCTGCTCGATCAAGGTGTCGCGGAACATCTCCCAGGTCAGCTCCTCGGCTTTGCCATCCACTTTTTCCAGCGCCTGGTAGATCGGCACCGTGCCGATCGGCACCGGCGAGTTGCGAATGATCCACTCGCGGGTCTCGTGGATGTGCTTGCCGGTGGACAGGTCCATGACGGTGTCGCCGCCCCAGCGGATCGCCCACGTCATCTTCTCCACTTCCTCCGCGATGCCCGAGGTCAACGCCGAGTTGCCGATATTGGCGTTGATCTTCACCAGGAAGTTGCGGCCGATGATCATCGGCTCGGATTCGGGGTGGTTGAGGTTAGCCGGGATGATGGCGCGGCCGCGCGCCACTTCGTCGCGTACGAATTGGGGCGTGATCGCCGCCGGGATTGCCGCGCCGAAGGACTCGCCGGGATGCTGCCGCGTGATCAGCTCGGCCAGCAGGTCGCGGCGCTGATTCTCGCGGATCGCAATGAACTCCATTTCGGGCGTCACCCTGCCGCGTCGGGCGTAGTGCATCTGTGAGACGTTGGCGCCGGGCTTCGCGCGGCGCGGGCGACGTGTGAGCCGGAAACGCATCTCGGCCAAACGCGGGTCGTGCAGCCGCTCGACGCCGTATCTCGACGTCGGGCCCGGCAGTTCCTCGCTGTCGCCGCGCTCCTCGATCCATTTCGCGCGCAGCGCGGGCAGCCCGCTGCGAACATCTATTTTCGCCTGCGGGTCGGTGTAAGGGCCTGACGTGTCGTAGACGTAAATGGCCGGGTTCTTTTCCGCCCCGAACGAGGCCGGGGTATCGGACTGGGAGATCTCGCGCATCGGGACGCGGATGTCCGCGCGCGATCCGTGCACATAGACCTTGCGCGAGTGCGGCAGCGGCTGGACCGCGTCGTCGTCGACGTGCGCCGTGGCGGCGAGGAACTTGGGATTGGCAACCATGGTTCGCTCCTGTGGAGGTGAAGCAAGCGGAGCGATAGCTCGAGGGCGTGTCGCAACGCTTCCCTACGGCGGCATTACCCGCATCAGGTCTTGAGGGTGTCTCTCGCCCGCGTCAGGTATCAGGCATCAGGAGTCGGACGACTCGGATTCGCCAAGTGGCGAGCCGATCTTCCTGGCTCCTGATTCTTGATCCCTGATGCAGGACCCCTAACGCAGCCTCAACGCTACGCCAAGTTACCCGGGTTGGCAAGAAACCGATTCCCTCGCCACAAACCTAACTCCTTGTCTCGCAGAGTGGTTTTAGCAAAACCCTAGAAACTGGTTGACCGTATAATTATACGGTCGTATAGTACGTCGATGACACGCCCATCCCGCAATATCGATGAGCTTCTTCTCCAAGCGGGGCGAGAGCTGCTGCCCGAAACGGGCTGCCGAGGACTGAGTGTGCGGCGAGTCGCTGAACAGGCCGGCGTCAATCTGGGCATGTTTCATTATCACTTTAAGACTCGCGAGAACTTCATCCGCACTTTGCTGCAGCAGCTCTACGACGGCATGTTCTCACGCCTCAGCCTGCAGGCGGAGCGGCATCAGCCGCCGATCGAGGCCTTGCGTTCCGTGGTCGGCGTGATCGGACGCTTCGCCCGCGACAACCGCCGCCTGCTGTTGCGCATCGTGGCCGATGCGCTCGGCGGCGACGCGCTGGCTGCAGAGTTTCTGCGCACCAACTTGCCGCGCCATGTCGGCGTCGTGGTGAGGCTGCTTCGCGCCGGTCAGGCGCAGGACGCTTTGCGGCCGATGCCGCTGAGTCAGGCCCTGAGCTTTTTGGTCGCCAGTGTCGCCGCGCCCATCCTCGTAGGCACCGCTATCGTATCCCGCGGGCTTGCGCCGGCAGGCCTGGTGCTCAACTTCGAAGCCGAGGTGCTGAGCGACGCAGCGATCGACCAGCGCATCGACATGGCCTTGCACGCGCTGTCCGCGGATCGCGGCGAGAGAAACTCGGAAGTCTCCCTATGATGCCGCCCGCTCGGTGGTTTGTGTTCGGTGCCGCTTGCCTGCTGCTCGGCGCTTGCGGTCGTCAGGACTCGGCTGGTTACAGCGGATACGTGGAGGGAGAATACGTCCGCGTCGCTTCGCCTTTTGCTGGAGAGCTCGCCGCGTTGCAGGTCAAGCGCGGAGACCAAGTCGCTCCCGGGGCCCCGCTGTTCGCCTTGGAGCGGGACAACGAGAAGGCCGGACGCGAGGAAGCGCACGCACGCTTGCGGCGGGCGCAGGCCCAGCTCGCCAATCTGCAAAAGGGCCAGCGTCCGCCCGAATTGGACGCTATCCGCGCCCAGCTGGCGCAGGCGGAGGCGAGCCTGAAGCTGTCCACTACCGAGTTGAAGCGGACTGAGGATCTGCTCGCCGCCGGCTTCATCAGTCAGTCCAAACTGGACGAGGCTCGTTCGGTGCAGGAACGCGACCGGGCGCGCGTGCAACAACTGAATGCGGACCTGGCAGTGGGCAAGCAGGCCGGCCGCCCGGACGAGATTGCGGCGGCGGCCTCGGAAGCGAAAGCAGCCCAGCAGGCCCTCGCCCAGGCCGACTGGAAGGTGCAGCAGAAATCGCAGGAGGCACCGCAGGCCGCCCTGGTGGCCGACACGCTGTATCAGCAGGGCGAGTGGGTGCCGGCAGGCTCTCCCGTCGTCTCGCTCCTGCCGCCGGGCAATGTCAAGGTTCGCTTCTTCGTGCCGGAGACCGAGATCGGAGCGCTGCGCATCGGCCAGCCGGTGCGTGTGAGCTGCGACGGCTGTGCCGCGCTTGTCGCCGGGATCAGCTTCATCGCCCCGCAGGCCGAGTACACCCCGCCTGTGATCTACAGCAAGGAGAACCGCGGCAAGCTCGTGTTCCTGGTCGAGGCACGGCCCGCGCCCTCCGATGCGGCGAATCTTCATCCCGGGCAGCCGGTCGAGGTGCGGGTAGCCCCGCCCGAGACCGGCAAGCCGGCGCGCTGAGGCGGCAGTGCAACAGGCGACTGTGGCTGCGATCGAGGTGCGGGGCCTCACCAAAAGCTTCGATGGCCGCGAGGTGGTGCACGACTTCAGTCTGGGGGTCGAGCGCGGGCAGATCTACGGCTTTCTCGGGCCCAACGGCAGCGGCAAGACCACCACCATTCGCATGTTGTGCGGATTGCTCACGCCGGATGCCGGCGAGGGCCGTTGCCTGGGATACGACATCCGCACTCAATCGCAGCAGATCAAGCGCCACGTCGGCTACATGACGCAGCGCTTCAGTCTCTACGAGGACTTGAGCATCGCCGAGAACCTCGATTTCATCGCCCGCGTCTACGCGGTTCCGGAGCGCAAGGATGCGGTGGATCAGGCCCTCGGGCGCCTCGGCCTGGCGGGCCGGAAAAAACAGTTGGCGGGCGAGCTGTCGGGCGGCTGGAAACAGCGGCTGGCGCTGGCCGCCTGCCTGCTGCATTCGCCCCAGCTCCTGCTGCTGGATGAGCCAACCGCGGGTGTCGACCCCAAGGCCCGGCGCGACTTCTGGGACCACATCCACGCGCTGGCAGCCGAGGGCATGACCGTCTTGGTCAGCACGCATTACATGGATGAGGCCGAACGCTGCCATCGGCTCGCTTACCTCGCCTATGGGCGGCTGCTGGCGACTGGCACTGGCGAGGAGATCATCCGCGGTTCGGGGCTGCACACATGGGCCGTATCCGGCCCGGGGTTGCCGGCGTTAGCGGCTGCGCTCAAGAGCCGGTCTGGCGTTGCCACTGTCGTGCCCTTTGGCATGCAGTTGCACGTGAGCGGCACCGACGCCGCAGCGCTGGAGGCCGCCATCGCACCGTATCGCGACCACCCGGCGTTGCGCTGGGCGCCGGTCGAAGCAGGCCTGGAGGACGTGTTCATCAGCCTGATGGATGGGGTCAGCGACAATTTTCGATAGGCGAGCACAACCTCCCTTGAACGCGCTCTTTTCCTGGCCTCGATTCGTTGCCGTCCTGATGAAGGAGTTCGTCCAGATGCGGCGCGATCGCCTCACCTTCGGCATGATCGTGGGTATCCCGATCCTGCAACTGACGTTGTTCGGCTATGCCATCAACACCGACCCCAAGGCGCTGCCTACGGTCGTGGTCGCAGCCGACGCCGGTGTGTTCACGCGCAGCTTCGTGAGCGGGCTGCAAAACACGGGCTACTTCAAAGTCGTGCAACAGGCTGCCAGCGAGGGAGAGGCCGATCGCGCGCTGGCCCGGGGCGATGCGCAGTTCGCAGTGGTGATCCCGTCGGGTTTCTCACGGCGTCTGGAACGCGGGGAGCGTCCGGTGCTGTTGGTCGCGGCCGATGCTAGCGACCCGGCTGCCACCGGCAATGCGCTGGCGGCTCTGAACCAGCTTGCGCAGCAGGTCCTGGACCACGACCTGACCGGGACGCTGGCGTCGCTCCGCGCCGGCGCGCCGCCGTTCGAGATACGCGTGCAGCGCCGCTACAACCCGGAGGGTGTGACCCAGTACAACATCGTCCCCGGGCTGCTGGGCGTCATCCTGCAGATGACGATGGTGATGATGACCGCCTTCGCCGTCACGCGCGAACGCGAGCGCGGCACCATGGAAAATCTGCTGGCCACGCCCGTGCGGCCGGTCGAGGTGATGGCGGGTAAGATCGTGCCCTATATCATCGTCGGCTTCCTGCAGTCGGGCATCATTCTGTTGGCCGCGAAGCTGCTGTTCGACGTGCCTATGCGCGGCAGCCCAGGCCTGCTGCTGCTCGGGATGACGATGTTCATCGCGGCTCTGCTGGCACTCGGGTTCACCATTTCGACGCTGGCTCGCAACCAGCTGCAGGCCATGCAGATGACGTTTTTCTTCTTTCTGCCATCCATGCTGCTCTCGGGCTTCATGTTCCCCTTCCGCGGCATGCCGCAGTGGGCGCAGGCGGTAGGGGAGATCTTCCCGTTGACCCACTTCCTGCGCGTTGTGCGCGGCGTGCTGCTGAAGGGCAACGGCCTAGCCGACACCTGGCCACACCTGTGGCCCATCGGGCTGTTCCTGCTGGTGGCAAGCAGCGTGGCGCTGTTGCGCTACCGCGAGACTCTGGACTAGGAAAGATTCTCAGGTTTGGTGCGCAAGCCAGTGAATTTGCTACAATCCGGCATTCTTCTTGCCTGGGGCTTCAGCCGCATGAACCTGGAACAGGCCCGCTCTAACATGATCGAGAGCCAGATCCGCACGTGGGAGGTGCTGGATCAGAGGGTCCTGGACACGGTGCTGGCGGTGAAGCGCGAGGAGTACGTGCCCGAGAAATACCGTCCCCTGGCGTTCGTGGACATGGAGATCCCGCTGGGGCATGGTGAGGTGATGTTGGCCCCCAAGCTCGAAGCCAGGATGCTGCAGGAGTTGACGCTAAGGGACAGCGACCGGGTGCTGGAAGTGGGGACGGGCAGCGGCCACATGACCGCCCTTCTGGCCGCCCTAGCCGGGCACGTCTACAGCGTCGAGCTGCACGCCGACTTATCCGAGTCCGCACGCGTGAAGCTCGCGGACCACGGTGTGCGCAATGTGGCGCTCGAGGTCGGCGACGCCGGCCGGGGTTGGCCGCGGCACGCGCCCTACGACGCCATCGTGCTGACCGGCTCGGTGCCGCTCCTGCCCAAGGAGCTCCAAGCCCAGCTCAAAGCCCAGGGGCGGCTCCTCGCCGTGGTCGGGGAGCCGCCCGTCATGACGGCGCGCCTGGTCACGCGCATCGCGGACGGGGTCTACAACGAGATCGGACTGTTCGAAACGTGTATCGCGCCGCTGCGCAACGTGCCGCAGCCCGAGCGCTTCGTGTTCTGAGTCGGCGCGCTCACGGCCCTGGCAGCCCCAGGGCCTGCGCGCGGCCGGGATGGTGAACGGGTTCCCAACGATCGAGGTGAAAAAGATGCGACTGAAAGCCCTTGCCTGGCTCGTGTTCGGATTGGCATCGGGACATGCCGCGGCCGATGACCTGATGGCGATCTATCGGGAGGGCTTGCAGTCGGACCCGGTGTTCGCGGCCGCCAGGTCGAGCTACGAGGCCACGAAGGAAAAGCTGCCGCAGGGGCGCGCCCTGTTTTTGCCCAATATCAACGTCACGGCCAACGGGAACTACAACTGGGCGAACTACCAGTACTTCAACATCCAGACACCCAATCCACCCATAGCTGGCTCTCAGAGGTGGCCCGCCTGGGGCGCTGCGCTCAACCTTACGCAGCCGCTGGTTCGCCTCCAGAACAATGCGGTGTACGACCAAGCCGGGATGCTGGTGGCGCAGGCGGAGAGCCAGCTCGCGCTTGCCGGTCAGGATCTGCTGATCCGCGTGGCGCAGAGCTATTTCGACGTGCTGCTGGCGGAATACGAACTCGAGACAGTCAAGGCCCAGAAGGCCGCCACGGCGGAGCAGCTGGCGCAGGCCAAGCGCAATTTCCAGGTGGGCACCGCCACGATCACCGACACCTACGACGCCCAGGCGCGCTACGACTTGGTGGTGGCCCAGGAGATCACGGACACCAACGACATCCAGGTCAAGCGCGAGGCCATGCGGCAGATCATCGGCCGCCTGCCCGGGCCGCTCGCCAAGCCACAAGGGCAGATCAACCTGAGCCTGCCCGAACCCAACGACATGGAAGCCTGGGTGCAGGCGGCCTACGGCAACAGCCTGCAGGTCAAGATCGCCAAGGACAACCTGGATATCGCCGCCAAGGAAATCGAGCGCAACCGCGCTGCCAACTACCCAACCCTGGACGCGGTCGCGTCGGCTAGCTATAACAGCCAGAACAGCAGCCAGATCGTCGTCGGGCAGAACATCTCGCAGGCCTTGATCGGGTTGCAGCTCAACTATCCCCTCTATCAAGGCGGGGCGATTACCTCAAGGGTGCGCGAGGCGATCGCCAACAACAGCAAGTCAGCGCAGGACTACGAGAACGCCCGGCGCACCGTGGCGCAGAGCGTGCGGCAGGCGTTCCTGGCGGTCAGCACCGGGCTGGCGGAGATCGGGGCGCTGCGGCAGGCGGTGGCGTCAAACCAGCTGTCGGTGGACGCCACCAAGCTTGGCCAGGAGGTTGGCGTGCGCACTGAGGTCGACGTGCTCAACTCCCAGCAGCTCCTCTACAGCGCCCAGCGCGACCTCTACCGTGCCTATTACGTGACGATCGTCGGGCAGCTCAAGCTGAAGCAAGCCGTGGGCAATCTCACCCCGGTCGACCTGGAGAACGTCAACCGCTTGCTCAAGTGAACGGTCCGGGGGGAGCAGCGCGGCGGCCGGCGCCATGGAGCCGATCACCAAGCGCGGCAGGCATCCCGAGGCGCCGCTCCGCCAGCACAAGCAGGTACTGCGCAAGGACATTCTGGCCCGTCGCGCCGCGCTGGGTCGGGCCGAGCACTCCCGTCTGAGCCGTGCGATTGCAGCAACCCTGCTGAGCCTTCCTGAGTTCCAGCGCGCCCGCCGCGTGCTGGCCTATCTCTCCTTTGGTAGCGAGTTCGATACCGGCGAATTCGTGCGCGAGCTTCAGTCTCGAGGCTGCGCCCTGGTGCTGCCGCGCATAGACCTCGCCCGCCACAGCCTGACCCTGCATCGCGTCGACGATCCCGAGCTGGACACACTTCCCGGGGTGTGGGGCATCCGAGAGCCCGATCCGCAGCGCTGTCCCCAGGCAGATGCAGCGCAGATCGACGCGGCGCTCGTCCCCGGAGTCGCCTTTACGCCCCGCGGCGAGCGGCTCGGCTACGGGGGCGGCTTCTACGACAGGCTGATTCGCGAATGGCACGGCCATGCGCCGCTCATCGCCGCTGCATTCGAGCTGCAAGTGGTGGAGCATCTGCCGCTCGGTCCCGATGATCAACCGATCGACGCCGTGGCGACCGAAGCGCGCCTCTATCGGCGCGATGCGCCCTGAAGCAGCTCAACAATGCGCCGCGTCGCGCCCTGGTGCTGGCGCATTAGCGCCAAGCCGGCCTGGCCCATGCGGCTGCGCCGCTCGGGGTTCGCAAACAACTCTGCGAGCACGCGACCCAGCTCCCGCTCATCCCGCACCTGCACCGCGGCGCCGGCATCGACTGCGAGGCGCGTCGCTTCCTCGAAGTTGAACGTGTACGGGCCCACGAGGGCAGGCTTGCCCACCGCACAAGCCTCCAGCAGGTTCTGACCGCCGAGCGGAAGGAGACTGCCGCCGACGAACGCGAGGTCACAGGCGGCGTAGAACGCGTACAGCTCGCCCAGGCTGTCACCCAGAACAACCGCAGTGCTTGCCTCCACCGGCCGATCCTCGCTGCGTCGTTGGTAGGTCAGCCCGCGTTCGGCCAGTAGCCGCGCGACCTCGTCGAACCGCTGTGGATGCCGCGGAACGATCACCGTCAGCAACTCTGGCAGAGCGGCCAGTTCCGCCGCCGCCAGCACCTTTGCTTCTTCATCCTCGCGGGTGCTGGCCGCCAAGAACACCGGGCGCGTGCCGAACCAGTCGCGAAACCGTTGCCCCAGTTGCAGATCCTGTGGGCGCGGCGAACGGTCGAACTTGAGGTTGCCGCAGACCACTACTTTCTCGGCGCCCAGCGCGACGAGCCGCTGCGCGTCGGCTTCGGTCTGCGCGGCTACGGCGGCCAGCTCCCGAAGAGTTGTTCGCACGAAGCCCGCGAAGCGTGCGTAGCCCCGCGCCGAATGTTCGGACAGCCGAGCGTTGACCAAGTACAGCGGTATCGAACGGACGCTGGAGGCGTGGATCAGGTTTGGCCACAGTTCGGTCTCGAGCAGCAGTCCCAGGCGCGGCCGGAAATGCGACAGGAAGCGCGCCACCGCCTGCGGTAAATCGTAGGGCAGGTAGCAGCGCGACACCGTGTCGCCGAACGCCTGTTCTCCAGTTTCGCGGCCCGTGGGCGTCATGTGCGTCAACAGGATGTGATGGTCGGGCCAGCGCTCGCGCAGCGCGTTGAGCAGCGGCTCGGCAGCCCGGGTCTCGCCGACCGACACCGCATGCAGCCAGATCACGGGCTGCGGCACGCAGACGGCGTATGAACCGAACCGTTCCGGGACGTGCTGTAGATAGCCCGGTTGGCGGCGGCCTCGCCACGCTAGCCGCAGAAGCGCGAACGGAACGACCAGATACAGCAGGATGGAGTAGACGCTGCGCCACAAGCTCATGGGTGCGCCCGAATGCCTTCTGGTTGCGGATGACGCCACGCCGAGAACACCGCTGCCGCAGCGGGGGGCGCTTTCTTGCCGCCGACGTTCACCGCGCTGGCGGAGCCATACAGCCCAGTGGCCGCGGGGTCCGTGGCGCAGTAGATTCCGACTGTGGGCGTCCTTAGCGCCACCGACAAGTGCGTGAGGCCCGTGTCCACACCGAACACGACCTGCGCGCCGCCGAGCAGGCCGGCGGCCTCGCGCAGCGAGAGCCGCGGGGGCACGGTCGCGTGTGGGAGCGCAGCGGCGATGTGCTGGCTGCGGCGCAGCTCCACTTCGCTGCCCCAGGGGAGCACCAGCCGCAGCCCCCGCCGGTCGAGGTGGTCGCCGAGGTTGATCCACTGGTGCTCGGGCCACAGCTTGGCCGACCCGCTGGTGGCGTGCAGCAGCACCGCGTAGTCACGCGGTTGCAGTCCGGCGGGTGGCGCGAACGGGGGCGTCTCGATTCCGTAGTCCACGCCGGACGGCAGCGCATAGCCCATCGCCCGAGCCGCGAGCTGCCGATTGCGCTCCACCGCATGCACCGCCCAGCTCACGCGGAACGTCTGATGGTAAAAGGGCCACAGCGGCTCGCGCGCGCTAAGCCAGTCCAGGCCGAAACGCCGACCCGGCGCCAGTCGGGAGATCAGCGCGCTCTTGATCAGTCCTTGAGTGTCGATGACAGCGTCGTATCCGCGAGAGAGCAGCGTCCGGCGCAGCTCCGCGATCTCGCGCCAGGTCTCGCGGCTGGCGAAGGCGCGCCGCCAGCGCCGCGCCGCGACCCGGATGACCTGCGACACGGCAGGATGCAGCGCCGGGATGTCGCCGAAGTTCTCCTCTACCGCCCAATCGATCTCGACGTCAGGGTAGTGGATGCGCAGGTCCGTGGCCACAGGCAGGTTGTGGACCACATCCCCGAGCGAGGAGGTCTTGACCAGGAGGATCCTGCGCATCGCGGCATTGTAGCCGCAGCCGGCTTCGACCCATCCCCCACGACCAGGTTCAAGGCAGGCCACGGGGCAATCCGAATACAATACGCGCCTTTCACGCTTGACCCGGACGGGTTGTCGATGAAAGTGCTGGTCACCGGCTGCGCCGGTTTGAGGCTCCGGCCGCGCTTCGCGCTTGACTTGCCGCGGCAAGTTAGCCTGCGCCGAAGCCGGAGCAACCGTGCCGAGAGTCTGAGGAAGGGGCCGTGAAGATCTTAGTCACGGGTTGCGCGGGTTTTATTGGCATGCACGTAGCGCAGCGGCTGCTCGAGCGCGGGGACGAGGTCGTGGGGGTAGATAATCTCAACGACTATTACGATCCATCGCTCAAGATCGCGCGCCTTGCACAGCTGCAGCCCTATTCCAGTTTCTCGTTCCAGCGGCTGGATATCGCCGACGGCCCATCGGTAGCCGGCCTGCTCGCCGCCGAACGCTTCGTGCGGATAGTGCATCTGGCGGCCCAGGCTGGAGTGCGCTATTCACTCACGAACCCGCAGGCCTATGTCACCAGCAATGTGACCGGGTTCCTGAACGTTCTGGAGGGCTGCCGTCGCCACAGCTGTGGGCACCTGGTGTTTGCCAGCACCTCCAGCGTGTACGGCGCGAACCGCAAGCTGCCCTTCAGCGAGCACGACAACACCGATCACCCGGTCAGCCTGTACGCCGCCACCAAGAAGACCAACGAGCTGATGGCCCACACCTATAGTCATCTGTTCGGCCTGCCGGTGACCGGGCTGCGCTTCTTCACGGTCTATGGTCCGTGGGGGCGGCCCGACATGTCGCTTGCGCTGTTCACTCGTGCGATCCTGGAGGGGCGACCGATCGACGTGTTCAATCACGGCGAGATGGAGCGCGATTTCACCTACATCGACGACATCGCCGAGGGGGTCGTGCGTATCGTCGATGTCGTGCCCAAAGGCGATCCCGGCGCAGACATGACCGAACCGGACCCGGCAACCAGCTATGCGCCTTATCGGCTGTACAACATCGGCAACAACCAGCCGGTCAAGCTGACCCGGTTCATCGAGCTCCTCGAAGCGAGCCTCGGACGGAAAGCAAAGATGAACCTTCTACCCATGCAGCCCGGCGACGTGCAGGCCACCTATGCCGATGTCGACGATCTCAGCCGCGCCGTCGGGTTCAGACCCTCGACCCCGCTGGAGGAGGGCATAGCGCGCTACGTGGCGTGGTACAGGGAGTACTATGGGATACCAGGCTAGACATGTTCTAAACGGTGATCTCAGCACACTGGCCTTCTTGCGGAAACGCAAGCAGATGGGCAGAAGACGATAGATGAACGCCGATCGGAAAACGTTAGTCACGGGCGGGATGGGTTTTATCGGCGCCAACTTCGTGCAGCGGTGGCTCACCGTGCAGAATACGGCGGTGCTCAGTCTCGACAAGCTAACCTACGCCGGAAATCCGGAGAACCTGGCGAATCTGAAGAACGATCTTCGGTTCCAGTTTATTCAAGGAGATATCGGGGATCGACGCCTGGTCGCGCAGCTTCTACGCGAGCACCGCCCCTGGGCGATAGTGAATTTCGCGGCCGAGAGCCACGTCGACCGGTCTATCCACGGGCCCGAGGACTTCATCCAGACAAATATCGTTGGGACCTTTCACCTGCTGGAGGAGGCCCGGGGCTACTGGCAGGAGCTGCCGGCAGGCGAGAAGGCTCGATTCAGGTTCCTGCACGTTTCCACCGATGAAGTGTATGGCTCGCTTGGGCCAGACGATGCCCCGTTCTCGGAGACCACGCCGTATGCTCCCAATAGCCCGTATTCTGCATCCAAGGCTGCGTCGGACCACCTGGCGCGCGCATATCATCACACGTACGGACTGCCCACACTTACTACGAACTGCTCTAACAACTATGGACCGTATCAGTTCCCCGAGAAACTGATCCCTCTAATGGTACACAGTGCCATCTCTGGGAAACCGCTGCCGGTATACGGCGATGGGTTGAACATCCGCGACTGGCTGTATGTCGGCGACCACGTTTGCGCAATCCGGAAAGTGTTGGAGCATGGCAGGATAGGGGAAACCTACAACGTAGGGGGACGCTGCGAGCGGCGCAACCTCGAGCTGGTGAAGACGATCTGCGCCACTCTCGACGAGTTGCATCCACAGTCTCCAATCACTCCGCATGAGAAACTGATCACCTTCGTGAAGGACCGCCCGGGGCACGACCGACGTTACGCGATAGATTGTTCCAAGATCGAGCGCGAGCTGGGCTGGAGGTCGGTCGAGACGTTTGAGTCTGGCATCCGCAAGACCGTCCAGTGGTACCTCGATAACCAGGAGTGGGTCCGACATGTGACCACTGGCCAGTATCGCAAGTGGGTCGATTTGAACTACGGAAGACGGGCTTGACGATGAGGAAGGGGATCATTCTCGCAGGCGGCTCAGGCACGCGCTTGTACCCGGCGACGCAGACGGTTTCGAAACAGCTGCTCCCCATCTACGACAAGCCGATGATCTACTACCCCTTGTCCACGCTGATGCTGGCCGGGGTTCGGGACATCCTGGTCATCTCCACACCGCAGGACAAGCCGCGCTTCGAACAGCTGCTGGGCGACGGATCGCGCTGGGGGCTCAGGCTGAGCCACGCGGAGCAACCCTCGCCCGATGGGCTGGCTCAAGCGTTCTTGATCGCAGAGCGGTTCGTTGGGTCCCAGAACTGCGTCTTGATCCTGGGTGATAACGTGTTCTACGGCGATAACCTTCCGACCATCCTCCAGGCCGCGAACGCGAGGGAAACCGGCGCGTCGGTGTTCGCGTATCCGGTCCAGGACCCCGAGCGCTACGGTGTTGTCGAGTTCGATGCCACCGGACGTGCAGTCTCGATTGAAGAGAAGCCCCGAAAGCCGAAGTCGAGATACGCGGTGTCCGGGCTATACTTCTACGACAACCGCGTGGTGGAGATCGCGCGAGGGCTGAAGCCTTCCGCCCGCGGTGAGCTGGAGATCACCGACGTCAATCGCCGATATCTGGACGACGGTGCCTTGCAGGTGGTGGTGATGGGCCGAGGGCAGGCCTGGCTGGACACGGGCACACACGATTCCCTGATTGAGGCGTCCCTGTATGTCCAGACCATCGAGAAGCGACAGGGGTTGAAGATATGCTGCCCGGAAGAGGCCGCTTTCCGCATGAAATACATCACGGCCGATCAACTCCAGGCTCTCGCTGCGCCGCTGCTCAAGAACGGCTACGGGCAGTATCTGCTCAGTGTCCTCAACGAGCGCGTGCTCTGACCCACGGGGAGTTGGCGCCTCGTTCCATACCGCGCTCATCGTATTGCTGTGGTTTACCGGCGGCCGGTATAGCGAGAAGCTTTGTGCCATCCGAGGCGATGCGGCCCGCGACGCGCCACGGCGACAGGTCCGTCGGGCTCCGTCGATCCCCGTCACTATGAGGAAAGTTCGGCTCGGCCTTCACGCTAGCCAAACTGCATGATCGAATTCATGTACATCGTCGCTGGGTTCGGAGTTGGCGTTCTCCTAGGCTTGACTGGCATCGGTGGCGGAGCGTTGATGACGCCGATTTTGCTGCTCCTATTCGGTGTCGCACCGAAGACGGCAGTCGGAACCGATCTGCTGTTCGCCGCCATCACGAAGCTGGTAGGCGTCAGCATCCACGGTGCACGTGGCACTGTCGATTGGCGGGTCGTGTGGCGCCTCTCAGTGGGCAGTCTTCCAGCGGCTGCCGGGACCACGGCCGTCATCGCGGTGCTCGGGCATGATGCGCCTCACCTAGACGCCTTCCTACTCGACGCGATCGGGATTGCTCTGATCGTAACCGCGACCGGCCTGCTGCTCAAGCCACGGATACACGCGCTCGGCCGCAAGCTCCGCCTTGGCTGGGAACAATCTTTCAAGCGTGCTCAGGCACCGCTCACTGTTGTCGTCGGACTGATACTCGGGGGACTGGTCACGCTTACATCGATTGGCGCAGGGGCATTGGGAGTCGCCATACTGGTGTACCTTTATCCTTTGCGCTTGACCCCGGTGAAGCTCGCCGGTACCGATCTTGCCCACGCCGTGCCACTGGCGCTGGTGGCGAGTGCGGGTCACTTAGCCGCGGGCAACGTCGACTTCCGGTTACTGGGAGCATTGTTGGCCGGTTCACTACCGGGCATCGTGTTGGGCGCGTGGTGGTCGACGCGAGCGTCGGAGGCTGTGCTGCGACTGCTGATCGCGGCGACGATGGCGGTTTGTGGAATAAAGATCCTCTGGCAGTGAGATGCACGGGGTCGGGTATGGATGAACGCTATAACCTCACGGCGTTAGACGAACTGGAGTCGGAAGCCCTCTACATCCTGCGCGAGGTTGCAGCGGAGTTCGAACGGCCAGTCATGATGTACTCGGTCGGGAAAGACTCCTCGGTCCTTCTGCATCTCGCCCGAAAGGCTTTCCATCCAGGGAGGATTCCTTTTCCCTTGCTGCACGTGGATACGTCTTACAAGTTCCCGGAGATGTACGCGTTTCGCGACCGTGTGGCAGCAGAGCTGGGGTTGGAATTGCGCATCTACACTAACCGGCGGGCCCTGGCCGACGGAGCTAACCCATCGGACTTAGGCACCGCACGCTGCTGCGGTCTGCTCAAGACGCAGGGCCTCCTCGAGGCGCTGCGAGAGGGTTCTCACGACGCCGTGATCGGCGGCGCGCGCCGCGAGGAGGAGCGTTCCCGCGCCAAGGAGCGGATCTTTTCTTTTCGTGATGCGCACGGCCAATGGGATCCGCGCCAGCAGCGACCAGAGCTATGGACCCTTTATAACGGCCGCGTCAATCCGGGGGAGAGCATCCGCGCTTTCCCGCTGTCGAACTGGAGCGAGCTGGACGTCTGGCGCTACATCGCTCAGGAGGGTATTGCGGTCGTACCGCTGTACTTCGCTGCCGAGCGCGAGGTCGTCAGTCGGGGCGGACAGCTCATTCCGATCGGGCCTGCCACCCGGTTGCTGCCGGGGGAACGGTCTGAACGACGCTTGTGCCGCTTCCGGACGCTCGGATGCTACCCTTGCACGGGCGCCGTCGCTTCGGCCGCTACCACGGTCCACGCGGTGATCGAGGAACTGCTCGCGACGCGAAAATCGGAGCGCACGACCAGAGTCATAGACCATGACGTCGATGGCTCGATGGAACGCAAGAAGCGAGAAGGCTATTTTTGATGGCGCACTCGGCGGGGGGGGCGTCGGGGCTGCTGCGGTTGGTCACGGCCGGCAGCGTCGATGACGGCAAGTCGACGTTGATCGGCAGGCTCCTGCATGACGCAAACGCTCTATACGAAGATCATCTGGAGGCGCTGCGCAAGGCCGCGGGAGGTGCTGGGCGAGAGCTTGACTTCTCGCTGGTAACCGATGGGCTTAGAGCCGAGAGGGAACAGGGGATAACGATCGACGTGGCTTACCGCCACTTCTCGACGCCCAAGCGCCGTTTCATCATCGCGGACACGCCCGGCCATGAGCAGTACACGCGCAACATGGCTACCGGCGCCTCTACCGCGGATGTAGCGGTCATCCTCATAGACGCGCAGCTCGGAGTGGTGACGCAGTCAAAGCGCCATGGGTTCATCTGCTCGCTGCTTGGCGTCCCGCGTGCGGTCATCGCCGTGAACAAGATGGACTTGGTTGGTTACCGGGAGGCGATGTTCAACGCAATTCGCGAGGAATATTCGAACTTCGCGGCAAGGCTCGGTTTTGTCGACCTCGGCTTCATCCCGGTCAGCGCGCTGCAAGGCGACAATGTTGTCAGCAGGAGCGATCGGATGCCCTGGTATGTTGGGCCGGCCCTTCTGCCGCACTTGGAGGACATGTACGTGGGCGGCGACGCTAACCTGATCGACTTCCGCTTTCCCGTGCAGCGAGTGGTGCGACCGGATCAGCATTTCCGGGGCTATAGCGGACAAGTGGCCTCAGGCGTCGTGCGCAAGGGCGACGAAGTGGTCGTGCTGCCGTCGGGAAAGCGCTCACGCATCGAGCGGATCGTGACCTTCGGCGGCGACCTGGATTATGCCTTTCCTCCTCTGTCCGTGACGCTCTGCTTGAGCGATCAGGTCGATGCGAGCCGAGGAGACATGATCGCGCACCCCCACAACGTGCCGCGAGCTGAGCGCGCGATCGAGGCCATGCTGGTATGGATGAGCGACACACCGCTCAAGGTCGGGCGCAGCTACTTGATCAAGCAAACGACCGCATCGGTAAAAGCGAGCTGCGTCAACATCCTTTACCGGGTAGATCCAGATACGCTTCATCGCGCTTCGGCACGCGAGCTCGGGCTGAACGACATCGGTCGAGTGCGGTTGACGCTGTTCCGGCCTCTCCTGGTCGACGAGTACACCAAGAACAGGGCGACAGGCAGCTTCATCTTGATTGACCTGGTGAGCAACGCCACCGTCGGCGCAGGCATGATCATCGAGCGGCTCGTGGCGCCTGAGCCCGCAGCAACGAGCACGTCGCCGACCGCCAGCAGCCACATCGTGTACCAGGTCGGCAAGGTCTCCACGCGCGAACGCATCAAGCTGTTAGGTCATGAACCTGCAACCATCTGGCTAACCGGTCTGTCGGCGGCAGGCAAGTCGACCATAGCTTTTGAACTGGAGCGGCGTCTCATCACGGCGGGGCACGCTTGCGCAGCGTTGGATGGTGACAACTTTCGTCACGCGCTAAATCGCGACCTCGGTTTCTCGCCAGCCAATCGAAGGGAGAACATCCGTCGCGTGGCGGAAGTCGCGAAGCTGTTCAACGAGGCGGGTCTCATCGTCGTGACCGCGTTCATCTCGCCTTACCGCGAAGACCGCGAGCTTGCGCGCTCGATCGTGGGACCGGAACGCTTCGTGGAGGTCTATTTGTCTGCAGACTTGGCGACCTGCGAGCAGCGTGATCCGAGGGGGTTGTACGCGAAGGCGCGGGCCGGTGAGATCCCCGACTTCACAGGCGTTAGCGCACCGTACGAGCTGCCTGTTGCCCCCGACGTTACTCTGGATACGGAGAGGGAAGGGATCGATGAATGCGTGAGGAAGCTGTTCGAGCTGATCAGCCAGCGCTTCACCTGAGGACGGCTCCGCGCGGAGGGCCGTGAACGCCAAGCTCTCGCCTGTCACCCCACTCCACCCTGTTAGTACCGCTCCTGCATTGGGCAAGGGCAAAAAAATCCTTGCCATTCACACCGAAGATGCGATCTAATACGCATCTGTTCACACGCTGAACGGTAGAATAACCTAGACGGATCAGGGTGTTACCAAGCATGCGGTCATGTGAAGGTAGCCCGCCGCGACGGAACCCCGGCACCGGTATGCCGCCAATCCTATGCTCTCCGACGAATACCGATACCGAATCCTCAAGATCCTCGAGTCCAACCCTACGGTGAGCCAACGAGAGCTCGCGATCGGTCTCGGTATGAGTCTCGGGAAGGCGAACTATTGCCTGCGCGCACTGGTGGCGACAGGGCTACTGAAGGTCAGCAACTTCCGCAATAGCAAGAACAAGCGCGCGTATATGTACTATCTGACGCCGAAAGGCATCGAGGAAAAGGCGCGCGTGACGGTGGATTTCCTGCGGGTGAAGATGGGCGAATACGAATCGCTCAAGCAAGAGATCGAGCTGCTCCGGCACGAGGTGGCGCAGGCGAGGAGGCAGCATGCGCCCGCGCCCGACGCAGGCTCGCATGACACAACAGCCGGGACTACGAAGCAGGATGTGGCGCATGGATAGCGGCGTCCAAGAAATCGTCATCCGGGCGGGCCAGACAGACGCGCGCTACTGGCGCGACCTTTGGAGCTACCGCGAGTTGCTGTGGTTCCTTTCCTGGCGCGACGTTTTGGTTCGCTACAAGCAGACGGTCATCGGAATCGCCTGGGCTCTGATCCGCCCGTTTCTAACCATGATCATCTTTACGATTGTATTCAGCGTCGTGGCTCGCATGCCGTCGGAGGGTAATGCTCCATACTCGATCATGGTGTTCGTCGGACTGCTGCCGTGGTTCTTCTTCACCGGTGCGTTTAGCCAGGCCAGCAATAGCCTGCTCGAAAATGAGCGCATGATCACCAAGATCTACTTCCCACGGATCCTGATCCCGCTCAGCTCGATCCTCGTCATCCTGTTTGATTTCTTGGTCGCATTGCTGCTCTTGATAGGGCTGTTCCTGTGGTTCGGCTTCTCTCCGGACTGGCGAGCGGTCTGCGTGCCGCTGTTCATGGCTCTCGGGCTCAGCGCTGCCCTTGGGCCCGGGTTGCTGACGGCAGCGCTCAACGTCAGATTCCGGGACTTCCGGTACGTGGTGCCCTTCATCGTGCAGATCGGACTTTACGTTTCCCCCGTCATATACAGCAGCAGCCTGGTGCCGGAGGCGTGGCGGCTCGCGTACTCTCTGAACCCGATGGTTGGCGTCATCGACGGTTTCCGCTGGGCGCTGCTCGCCGGCGAGTTTTCCTTCTACTGGCCCGGGTTCGTGGCATCGCTCGCGGTCAATCTTGCTCTGCTGCTCGCGGGCGTCCTTTATTTCCGCCGGGCTGAGCGATCATTTTCGGACGTGATCTAGCCAAGCAATGGGCATCGCGATACGGGCGGAGAACGTCTCAAAGAGCTACACCATCAGCCACCAGCAGCAGCCGTATCTGCTCCTGCGCGACGTGATGGCGAGCGGGGCCAGGAATTTCGCCCGAGGCGCGCTGGACGTCATACGAGGGCGAAACCGCGCCCGGTCGTCCGCTCAAGAGGAGTTCTGGGCCCTCAAGGGCATCGATCTCGAAGTGAACGACGGCGAGCGGATCGGGATCATCGGTCGCAACGGTGCGGGCAAGTCGACACTGCTCAAGATCCTGAGCCGCACTACGGAACCTACCACCGGAGAGATTCGCATCCGCGGGCGGATCGCCAGTTTGTTGGAGGTGGGGACAGGTTTTCATCCCGAGCTCACGGGCCGCGAGAACGTCTTCCTCAATGCGGCTATATTGGGAATGACGCGCCAGGAAATCCATCGGCGCTTCGACGAAATCGTGGCCTTTGCCGAGGTCGAGCGGTTCCTGGACACGCCGGTGAAGCGTTACTCGAGCGGTATGTACGTGCGGCTTGCTTTTGCTGTTGCCGCGCATCTGGACCCGGAGATTCTCATCATCGACGAGGTGCTCTCGGTTGGCGACGCGCAATTCCAGAAAAAGTGCCTGGGACGAATGGAGCAGGTGGGCAGGGAAGGTCGCACCGTGATCTTTGTGAGCCACAGCATGCAGACCGTTCTCTCCCTTTGCAGCCGGGGTATATTGCTCGACGGCGGCCGCATCGTCGCGGCCGGCAGCGCACACGATGCGGTCACCGCCTACCGCGAGCTGGGAGCCTCCAACCAGATCGACCGGACTTGGCTATTGCCGGGACAGGCACCCGGCAACGAGTGGATTCGCTTGCGCAGTGCATGCATCCGTCCCGCGTCGACGGTCGCCTCCGGCCAGCTCACCATTCGCACGCCGTTCTGCGTAGAGGTGGTGTACGACGCCAACCTCCGTGCCGAGGCGTTCTTCCTGGGCGTGCGCGTAAGGACGGATTACGGCGACATCATCTTCGCGAGCGGGAGCATCCCGATGCCGATCGAGCCGGGTACCTACCATAGCGAATGCACCGTGCCGGGCGATTTGCTCAACGACGGCGTGTACGTTGTCGATGTGAGTTTCGCGCGGGACGGCACGGTCCCGTTGTTCCGCGCCGAGGAGCTGTTGAGCTTCGAGATCCATGACGTGGAGCGTGCATCCGGGGCATGGTTGGGTAAGATCCCTGGGGCGGTGCGGCCACGCCTCAAATGGGAAACGGAAAGACTGTCGGTCTCTGCACCGGCCTAGCTCAATGAACCCAAGAGTCAAGCTGCGCGAGCAGTACCTGCCGTTCGGTCAACCCAACTTCTCGGAGGAGGAGATGGCCGCGGTGATGCGGGTCCTTCGCTCGCGCTGGATCGGAATGGGGCCGGAAACCGAGCGCTTCGAGTCTGAGCTCGCCCAGTTCGTTGCCGCCAAGCACGTGGTCACAGTCAATTCCTGCACCTCGGCCCTGTTCCTCTCGCTCCTGGTGCACGGTATCGGACCGGGAGACGAAGTGATCGTGCCGAGCCTCACATGGTGCAGCACGGCGAACGCGGCTCTGTATCTCGGAGCGACGCCAGTGTTCTGCGATGTGGACCGGTCGACTTTCTGCGTCACCCCGGACGCAATCGCGGAGAGGCTGACGCCTAGGACCAGGGCCGTCATTGTCGTACATCTGGGCGGCCTGGCGATAGATGTCGACGCCGTTAGAGCGGTACTCCCACAGAGCGTAGCTTTGGTCGAGGACGCGGCCCATGCCCTGGGGGGTTCCTTCGCTGATGGCCGCCCGGTGGGCTCGTCGGGCAATCTCACCTGCTTCAGTTTCTACGCCAACAAGAACCTCTCCACCGGGGAGGGCGGCGCAGTCGCGCTCGCCGATGAGGCTATGGCGAACCGACTTCGGTCGCTTCGCCAGCACGGCCTAAACGCGGACGCGTGGAAGCGCTTTAGCGACCCGCGGGCGGCGCTTACGCCTGATTTCGAGGAGGTCGGTTACAAGATGAACTATACCGACCTTCAGGCCAGCATCGGGCGGGTCCAGCTGCGGCGGCAACCGGAGTTCCATGCCATCCGGCTCGCAGCTGCCCAGAACTACGTGCGACGCGTAGGCGAGCTGCGCTCCGACGTGAAGTTCCAGGTTGGCGTGCTAGACCAGAGGCATTCCCGGCATTTGATCTTGGTGACACTGCCTTTGGAGAACATGAAACTGTCTCGCGGCGATGTCGTCCTTGAAATGCGCAACCGAAAGATCGGAGCTAGCATCCACTATCGGCCCTTGCACACGATCCCGCTGTACTCCGAGAGGTTCCCGGCATCCCTCCCGAGCACGGAATGGATAGCAGAGCGAGTCATGACGCTTCCCATCAGCGCCAACATGACCGACGATGACGTTTTATATGTTGCCGAGCACTTTCTCGGCATCGTCGGCTGAGGAGAACTTCTTGAAAACGGCCCAATTGCTAGACCGAACGTCGTCACCGCAGAGCTACGGGTTCTATGGCCGGCTGAAGGAGGAGTTCCCGTCACAGATCCTCATGGACATCACGGAGGTCTGCAATCTCGCTTGCGTGCACTGCCCGCATCCGGAGTTCAAGCGCTCTGAACATTACGCGGCGAGGTACCTCGAGCCCGAACTCAACGCCAAGATGGTCGATGAGGTGAGCCGGCATGGACGCGGAACGACTCAATACATCCGCTACGCCAGCAACGGTGAGCCTCTGGTGCATCCCAAGGCTTATGACATGATCGAGGAGGCGGTGCGCGGTTCAGGCGTGTACGTCACGATTACGACGAACGGTACGATCATGAACGAAAAGCGGACGCTGAGGCTGCTGGAGGCTGGCGTTCACATGATCGACATCAGTATCGACGCCTTCAACCCCGACACCTATTCCCAGATACGGGTCAATGGAAATCTGGAGGTGACGCGCGCAAACGTCCTCAAGCTGATCGGCTGGGTCGGCCAATCACGAGCAAAGACGAAGGTCGTGGTCAGCTATGTCGAGCAGCCACGAAACATGGCGGAAACTGCGGACTTCGAAAGCTTCTGGAAAGACCATGGCGCCCATTACGTGGTCATTCGGCGACTACATTCCTGCTCCGGCGCTAAGCTCGAGCTTGCGGCTGAGCGGCGCAAGGAGAACCAGGCGGTGTCCAGGCGCCCATGCCTTTATCCATGGGAGCGGATCGTCATCAATGCGCGCGGCGACCTTGCCTTCTGCCCCTCCGACTGGGTGCACGGTTCATACGTCGCCGACTACAGAAAAACTACGATATGCGACACATGGCGCGGCGAGTTCTACCGAAAGCTGCGTGATGCGCATCTAAACAATGACTACGGCTCACATTCGTTCTGCGGCCAATGCCCGGACTGGCGTGCAACGCGCTGGCCGGGTGAAGGTAGAAGTTACGCGGACATGATCGAGGAGTTTGTGGCGGAGGACATGAGCACGTGATGTGCGAGCGGACCGCGCCGGTTATGGTGTACTTGGAACGAGTGGCCCAAGAGATTCCTGGGTGGTCTCCCGCCGACCAGCTTTACGCCCTGTTCTCCATGGTTTACCTAACCGCAGGGTTGCCCGGGGATGTACTCGAACTGGGCTCCTGGTGTGGGCGCTCCTCGGTTGCGCTGGGTCTGGCGGCACAACTCTGCGGCAACACGCGTGTGTTCTGCGTCGACTTGTTTCCGGGAAAGAACGACTGGCACCAAAACGAGGACGGATCCTATTCAATGACGGTCACGCTCGACGGGGGAGTGGTCAAGGCATATCACCAGCAGACCGTGTGGCAAGAGCCGTTCGAGCGAGACATAGCGCCACTCTACCAGAATCATCCAGGCATCCTGGGGATCTTCCATGAGAATGTCGCGCGCAATGAGCTGGGCCAGGTCATTGTTTCCCACAAGGGGACCCTGGCCTCGTTTCTGGTTGCCCGCGGTTTACACACGGAATTCAGGCTTGCGTTCATCGATGGAGACCACGGTTACGATGCCGTACGCAATGACATTTGCCTGGTTGACAACGTGCTGGTTCCCGGCGGCTGGATCTGCCTTGACGACGCTTTTACCTCCTATGACGGGGTCAATCGGGCGATCGAAGAGCTGATCTTGGCAAGCCCCCGGTACGAGCTGGGGCAGCAGGTAACCAGGAAGATGTTTGTCGCAAGGAAGCGCGCAGCCGCGTGACAGAACAGCGTCTTCTTCAGCTCGGGCTGCCTCCGGTTCGGCGCACTGTCGCAAGGGATAAGCTTTCTCAATCGAGCCATGCGCATCGGGGCGATCCAATCCTGCTACATTCCTTGGCGCGGGTATTTCGACTTCATCGACTCCGTCGACCTTTTTGTCCTCTACGACGACGCGCAGTATTCGTCGGGCAGCTGGAGAAACCGAAACCAGGTGAAGGCGAAGAGCGGCCTAAGGTGGATTACCGTGCCGGTACGGTACCGTTTCGGCGACCCGATCGACGCAGTAGCAATCGGACAGACAACGAGCGTGCCGTGGCAGGAAGCCCATCGTCGCCTCATAGGGGACGCGCTCGCATCGGCACCATACTTCGCACCAGCCATCGAGATCTGGAGGGAAGGCGTGAGTGCAGGCGATCGGCTGCTGAGCGAGCTGAATCTGCGGCTGATCCGCACGATCTGCCAATATCTGCAAATACCGACACCGATAGTGCTCTCGAGGGACTTCGGGGCGAAGGGGTCGAAGACAGACCGGTTGCTGGATCTGTGTGGCAAGGTGGGTGCGACGACGTACCTGTCGGGACCCACGGCAAGGGGCTATATAGACGAAGAGCGCTTCAGGGAAACCGGCGTCGGGCTGGAGTACAAGAGCTACGACTATCCTCCCTATCCTCAGCAGTGGGGCCAGTTCACGCCCACCGTGACGGTGTTGGACCTTATCGCCAACTGCGGTCCGCGTTCCCGTGAGTTTCTCAAGAGCCGGACGCCGAATGAGGCAGTCGTCCCTGTCTGATGCTCTGCCACCCCGATACTATAGTGAGAGGTCGCCATGGGTTTCATCCGAGCCAACATCATCCCTCTCCTTGAGGAACACCGGGACCGGCCGTTTTCCGGCCGCCTGCTGTTGCTGGGCCAAGCTGACGTCTACTTTTCGCAGGCGCAGCTGATAGCTATGGCTCACACCGCGCGAGCCTGTCTGACTAGGGATGTTCCCATCGTCCCGTCCCACGCCAAGGTACTGGCCGACAAGGGCTATATCTCGGGCGAGGCGCTGTTCGGACAACTTGGGTTCAGCGAGATCTCAGTCCTAGACGTTAGCAGCTTCGAGGGCGCGACCATCCAGTTCGACCTGAACTCCCCAGAAATACCCTTGGATCTGGCAGAGCGCTTCGACGTCATCATCGACCACGGCACGCTCGAGCACGTATTCCATCTGCCGAATGCTCTGCGGAACCTCTTCCGAATGGTGCGACTCGGTGGCCGCGTGGTGCATTCCGCCCCGAGCGGCAACTTCTTCGATCACGGCTTCTACATGTTCCAGCCCACACTATTCCTCGACTACTACACGACGAACCGCTGGGAGGTCAACGCGATCAAGGTTGCCCAGTTCACCCCGAACCAGGAGACCGAGCCAGCATTCTTTGCAGACTACGAACCAAGGCTGTTCGAGGCTGTGAGCTATGGCAAGATGGATAACAAGCTCTACACCACGGTCTGCATCGTTGCGAAAACTGAGCAAAGCACCTGGGACGCGATTCCGACCCAGGGCGTCTACAGCAGCATGTCGGGCTGGGCGTCGCCTGCCGCGGCTCCGGGTCCTCCCGCAGCGAAATCCTTGCGGGGAATGCTGTCGAGGTTCGTGCGCTAGCTCGACCGCGCAGAGGTATGGCCAGGGCGACGGCGTCGGATCCGCAGGAAGCGAAGGCTTATGTTTGGACGATTCAAGCGTCGTTCGGTTGGAGACGTGCACAGCCCCGTGTTCATCGTCGGGTGCGGACGTTCCGGCACGACGCTGCTCTTTGATCTTCTAAAGCACCATCCCGGGCTGGCTCCGACGACAGGGCATCCCGACGGCGAGGATCATGTCGGATGGATCCACCACGGAGGCGCTGTGATCTCCGGCCTCGCCAATCCGCAACGTGATACCGGTCATGTCGGGTACGAGTTCTGTCTACATATGAACGAGGGCGACGTCAGCGAGGAAATTCGACGCTCCATGCATCGATACTACCGGACTGAAGTGCTCGGGCGGAGGACCTCGGCCCGGGTGGTCAATAAATGCCCACACCTCGCTAACAAGCTGCGATATGTCCGCGCGCTCTTTCCTGATGCGCGCTTCCTGCACATCATCCGCGATCCCGTTGCCATGGTAGCAAGCTGGGTGAAGGTCATGGCGACGGTGCCGGATCTCGCCCTCTATTGGCCCGACTCTAAATACCCATGCTTGTGGGTGTTCCAGGCAGAGGGAATCCCGAATAAGGCAGTTCGGCTCGCTCGAGAAGAGCGCATCTTTCCTGGGGGCGGACTGCTGCGTTTGGCAGACTATTGGGTGGAGGTCAACGGCAACATCCCGCAGCAGCTTGAGGACACGCCCGAGCAGCTCCTGCGCGTGCGCTACGAGGACCTCGTTGCTCAGCCAACCCAGGTGTTGCGGAAGGTAACCGATTTCTGCGCGCTGGAGCCGCTCTCCGGAGTGCCTGTGGCGATACAGGCAGAGCGCAATCGAGTCTACCGGTCGTTGCTTACTGACGAGCAGGTGCATGCGATCGTCGCGACATGCCGACCCATGGGGAACGCGCTCGGATACTCCCTCCCCGAAGAGGTTGTCGCATGAGCGTGCTCCACGACCCGTCAAACGCTGTCCTGGCCAAGGCTCGCGCGGGTGTCGCTCCTGACCCTGAGGGGCTTCTCTCCTTTTTATCGGTGCCCGAGGGATCCGAGCGTGCGGAGCGGCTGTCTGCCCTGTCCGCGGCGTTCGCTGAGGCTGGCAAGATCGAGCAGGCGGCTACCCTCGCGCACCGAGCCTTCGCCGTCTCCAGGCACGATCCCCGCTATCTGGATGCTTGCACCAAACTACTCGCGCAGAGCGGGGACATCGACGGTCTGCGCGATGTGCTCAAGCGAGCCGGCTTAGCCGCTGCCAAGGAAGGCAAAGTGATTGAAGCCCTCAACCTGTTCAATCGCAGCCTCTACGCACATGCCACCCATCGTAAGGAAGACCGTTACGTGTACGACTTCGAGATGCTCGCCGCTATCGATGCGATGGCTCAGCCCTTCCGCCAAGTTGGCCGGTCGAGGCCAATTGGACAGCACTTGCGCATTGCCGTCCTCGTGTTCGGGACGCTCCACGTGGGTTCGGTCATCATCAAGCTCCTGGCGACCTTCGCTGAGCACGCAGACCACTCCAGGTTCGAGGTGGCATTCTTTGTGCCGGAGGGGGCGGAAGACGTCCGAGGGTCGGAAAGCGCCAAGCAGCAGCTGGGCTTGTTTGAGCGCGCTGAATGGTCGGTTCATATCCCGGTGTCCAATAGTCCGCTGAACGTGGTGTTGGACACGGCCACCGCAATCCGCGACTGGCGGCCAGACGTGCTGCTTACCGGGGCACTGTGCGCGGATCTGAGGCACTATTTCATCGCCAGCATGCAGACCGCGCCCAAGAAAGTCGCGCTGGTTCTGGGGCCGCCTCCTCAGTTCACCGTCCCGTGGGTGGACTGGAACATTGCGGTTTCGGCGCATCCGGCACTGGATACCCCGGGAAACTGCAGCGTGATCCCGCTGGAGCTCACGCTTCCATCGCGGCGGGACGTGACGGTGGAAGCGCGCGAGCAGTATGGGATAGCCCCAGGGAAAAAGATCATCGCGAGCGCCGGCAGGTCGAGCAAGTTCGAGTCGGGTCGTTTTTGGCGTGCGATCGCGGAGATCTTGTCGAGCCACTCCGAAGCAGTGTATCTGGCGATGGGCGTGAGCGAACTGGCCCAGGAGGCGCGCGAGTCTCTCCCTGGTGATCTACTGGACCGTGTACGGCCTGTGGGTTGGCGCAAGGACTATCTTGGTGTTCTCGGATTGGCCGACGTGGTGCTCGATACTTACCCGTCCGGGGGCGGTGTCGTGCTCCTCGACGCCATGGCGCTAGGCATTCCAACCGTATCGATGGCCAACGACTATCTGCACGAATTCGATCAGACTGACTGGGCTCTCGGCAACGAGATCGTCGTCCTACCAGAGCTGGTCGTGCCGCGACACGATTTCGCACGCTTGGTAAGCGTGGTTGATAAGCTTCTGACAGACCTGGCCGAACACGCTCGTCTGGGCAGGGAGTGCGAGGCGCTGGTGCGGTCTCAGCGTGGCTCTCCGGATCGGATGATCCGTCGCTGGGAGCAGGTCCTTAATCAAGTGACCGGGCGGCCGCAAAGTGTGGACGGCATCGTGCGGGACTCCTCGCCGTTTGCGTTCAGTCAGACAGGCTTGGCCAGGGTGCTGCGCTGGCTTGGGCATACCCCGAGGACACAGCGTTAGAACTAGTCAGCGAGCGTGGCCGGCAGGCGATTGTTAGCAGCTACCACGGCGCCTACTGGCGGCCGTATCGGTCGTCGAAGCGGACGATGTCGTCCTCGCCGAGATAGCTGCCGCTTTGGACCTCGATCATCACCAGGTCCAGCTTGCCCGGGTTCTCCAGGCGGTGCCGGTGCCCCGCTGGAATGAAGGTGGACTCGTTGGTCCGTATCAGCAGCTCCTGTTCGCCGTTTACCACCTTGGCGGTGCCAGACACCACGACCCAGTGCTCACTGCGGTGATAGTGCATCTGCAGGCTGAGACTGGCGCCTGGCTTGACCACAATGCGCTTGATCTTGAACCCCGGACCCTCTTCCAGGACGGTGTAGCTGCCCCAGGGGCGCAATACCGTCTTGTGCAGTTTGTAGGTTTCGTGGTTGGCGAGCTTCAGCCGCTGGGCGACCTTCTTGACATCCTGTAAGTGCTCCTGGTCCGCGACCAACAGCGCGTCCGGCGTGTCCACGATGACCAGACCGTTCACACCGACTGCCGCCACCATCCGGCCGCTGCTCTGCACGTAGCAGTTCTCGCTGTCCACGAACAGGCACTCCCCCTGTGCGCGGTTGCCCGAAGCGTCCGGGTCTACCAGCGCGCTCACCGCCTTCCACGAGCCCACATCGCTCCAGCCAAGGGCGGCTGGCAGCACCGCCACGCGTGCGGACTTCTCCATCACGGCGTAGTCGACGGAGATGTCGGGCAGCGCGGCGAACAGGTCCTCTGGCAACTCGGCACGGCCGTCCTTGGTCTGGGCTGCTTCCCAGGAGCGCGAAGCGCCTTCCAGCACCTCTGGCGCGTGCTGCGCCAGCTCCGCCAGAAAACTAGCCGCCCGAAAACAGAACATGCCCGCGTTCCAGAAATAGCGCCCCGACTCCACCATCGACGTTGCGACCTCGGCGGAGGGCTTCTCCGTGAAGCGCGCCACCGCGAAGCCGTTGCTCCCGGAGATCGTTTCGCCGCGCTCGATGTAGCCGAAACCGGTTTCGGGGTAGTCCGGGTGGATGCCGAATGTGACCAGCGCATCGCGCGCCGCCAGCGAGAGGGCGTCGCGGACCGCCGCGGCGAACGCCGACTCGTTTTCCACCAGGTGGTCGGCCGGCAGCACCAGCAGCGTGGCCTCGGGCCCGTGCCGCGCGACCGCGGCGAGCGCGCCGACTGCAATCGCCGGCGCGGTATTGCGGGCGCACGGCTCGAGCACAAAGAAGTGGCGATAGGAGGTGCCGCCGGCCGCGTACTCGTCGCGCGTGGCGAAGAAGTGTTCGCGGTTGGTGACCGTGATCACCTCGGCGATCCCTTCCAGCGTAGAGAGGCGGTCGATGGTTCTCTGCAACAGACTGCGCCCGTCGGCCAGCTTGATGAACGGCTTGGGGTGGGCCTCGCGTGAGACCGGCCACAGACGCGTGCCGCTCCCGCCGGAAAGGATGAGTGGAATCAGCATGGACCGGTTGGGATCGTCGAGAGATGGAGAAGCTTGAAAGCTATTGCAATCCTGGCCGCGGAGCCGTGAATTCCTGCGGGGCTATTATGGCATCAAAGCCCGGTAGGATCACCGATTCACGGCGGTCCCTATGCTATGATTCACCATCTTTATCAATGTCCTGCTTCGAATTTCTCAGCAAGAGGGTTGCCCTCATCCTAGGCATCACCGGCCAGGACGGGGCCCGTCTCTCTGAGTTCATGCTCAGCGAGAGCCGCGAGGTGCCCAGCGCTTGACCTCGCGGTTCGATACGGACCCTGCAAAGCCGCAGGCCTGCTTTTCTTTTCGATGATTGTGTGAATCAAGCTGTTTGCCCAAGGGCATCATCTTTTCGCCCGGTGCCACGCCCAGTGACTTCTCGGTGGACGGGAAGAAGGACCTGTCATAGTGCATTCCTATGACCGTCAAAATGTCGAAGATGCCGAAGATCACCGTTATCGAGGCGGGAAGGCCTGCAGCCAACTTCTGGCGCGAGCTGTGGGAGTACCGAGAACTGCTCTACCTCCTCGCGTGGCGTGATATCTCGGTTCGCTACAAGCAGACGGCTCTCGGGATCGCCTGGGCCCTGATTAGACCGCTATTCACCACGCTTGTTTTCGTGTTCGTGTTTGCGTTCATCGCCCGCATTCCTTCGGGTGAAACGCCTTACACCCTGCTGGTGCTCGCCGGGCTTTTGCCCTGGCAGCTGATTTCCGGCGCAGTCTCAAGCGCCGGAGAGAGCCTCATCGGCAATTCCAACATGCTTTCCAAAGTGTACTTCCCGAGACTACTGTTTCCCTTGAGCGCAGTGGCGACCGCCCTTGTGGACTTCCTCGTCGGACTCGGTCTGTTCTTGCTGGTCATGGCCTGGTACGGAACCGTCCCAACATGGAGGGTCGTAGCGATAGTGCCGCTGGTGCTGGTCGCCCTGGGCCTCGCCGTGGGCGTCGGCACCTGGCTTTCCGCGGCCAACGTCAAATACAGGGATTTTCGTTACGTCGTACCGTTCCTGGTTCAGCTTGGAATGTATGTTTCTCCAGTGGGCTATCCCACGAGCTTAGTGCCGCAGCGTTGGCAGCTCGTCTATGCGCTCAATCCCGCAGTCGGGATCATCGACGGGTTTCGCTGGGCCCTGCTCGGCGAGCCCTATCTCGATCTGCCGGCGTTGGCCATTTCATGCGCCTTTGCGGGTGGGCTTCTGTCCCTGGGTCTCGCCTATTTTCACCGAGTAGAGAAGAGCATTACCGATGTACTTTGACTATCCATGACGGTCTGCATTTCAGCGCACGGACTGGGCAAGCGGTATCGCATCCGCCACGAAGCCCGCCCTCGGTATGTCACCCTACGCGAGAGCCTTCTCGATTCCGTGAAGAATCTGGGCGCGCGTGTTCTTGGCCGCAGTACGGCCTCTTCTAGAAGTGACGAAGACTTCTGGGCACTGCGTGAGGTTGACCTTGAGATAAGGGAAGGTGAGCGCGTCGGCATCGTCGGGCGCAATGGCGCCGGCAAGTCTACTCTACTGAAAATCCTTGGCCGCGTTACGGAGCCGACGACCGGCAAGGTCGCCATCCGCGGCCGGATGTCAAGCCTGCTCGAAGTTGGAACGGGGTTCCACCCGGAGCTCACCGGGCGCGAGAACATCTTTCTCAACGGCGGCGTTCTCGGTATGAAACGCGCAGAAACGCAGCGCAAGCTCGACGAGATCGTCGAATTCGCCGATATCGACCGGTTCTTAGACACGCCAGTGAAGTGGTACTCGAGCGGAATGTACGTCCGTCTCGCCTTCGCGGTAGCTGCGCATCTCGATGCCGACATACTGGTGGTCGACGAGGTGCTTGCGGTCGGCGACGCGCAGTTTCAAGAGAAATGTCTGAAGAAGATGGAGGGCGCTGTAACAAGCGGGAGGACCGTGATTTTTGTCAGCCATAGCATGCCTGCCGTGCGGGCTCTATGTAACCGGGCGATGCTGCTTGTCGACGGAATGGTTAAACTGGAGGGCGCTGTAGAGGAAGTAATAGATACCTATCTTGCGATTCCTACAGCCGAGGACAAGACGCGTGCTCGGTACGACCGGGACGCGAACAAGCCGCTCCAAATTCTTGCCGTCGAGGTGCTACCTGAGCCAAACAACGACGGCGATTTTTTGTTCAAGTGCCAGTACATCGTGCGCGAGCGGCTGCCCAACGTGATGCTTTGTGTCGACGTGAAGAACAGGATCGATCTGAGCGTGTTCTATGCCAATGACGAGTCGGCCGCCTACGCCGGCAAGCGCGACCTCGGCATCCACACGGCCACGCTGAAGCTGCCGGTGCACCTGCTTAGTCCCGGTGAGTACACTGTTGCATATGGTTTTTGGGAACCAGGTCGTTCTCCCGTTGATTTCCCCAGCGACCGATTGACCTTGACCAAAGCGGACAGCTACGTCACGCGCTTGTCGGCGCATGCGGTGGGATGGCCGAGCGTTATCTATCTCCCAAAGCCAGAATGGGAGTTTTCTGCATGTCCGGAGTAACATAATCATGGGTCACATGACGCCGGAAGAGCAAGCCATCTATAACGAAGGCGAGCGCCTGATCCCCAATGTCACGCACGACATCAACGAACTCGTGCGCCACCGTAGCAGCTACCTGTTCTTCCGTGAGGTGATCGCGCGAGATACCCAACGGCTCAATCTTGGGCGACAGGTAACCATCCTGGATGTGGGCTCCGGGGTCGGGCACGGGTGCGCTACCTTGGCGGACCTGGCCGGTGCAACCGTTGTTGGCATCGACCCGTCGCCGGAATGCATCACATATGCCAACGCTCACTACAGTCGTTCCAACGTCTCTTATCTGTGCGCCGACTTGGAGACGTTTGCATCCAACATGCCGGAGTTCGACTACGTGGTGTCCCGAGGTGTGCTGGAGCATATCCGGAAGGGTCTGGAGTTGGCGTTGCGCACGAAGTGGCGTCATCGACTCATGATCGATGTTCCCTACAATGAGTCTGCGGGGCCCAATCCGCATCACGTACTGTGCGAGATCAAAGAAGACCACTTCTCCGGGTTTCCGAATGCAGAGCTCTTCTTCGAAGACCTGGCGGGAGTGATCTACGATCGGAAGCGAAAACCCGGCGTGCCGAATATGGTCATGTGCGTCTGCAGTGCACCCTTCCTAGAGCCTGCGGGGGCGGGATTGTCTTTTCCGGTTTCCGCCTGGCGCCCGGAGCGAACCCAGCATGCGGCGCAAGCCCCGCATCGAACTCTCAGGGGCTGGTTGCGACGGCTTGGCCTCACGCGCTAAAGCCCCGCCGCACTAGAAGCGCTGCAGCCACCATCGCGAGCGCGCTTGGAAGGAGCCACGTTGGCTACCCATTGGCTGGACCGCTTCACGGTCGACGAGTTGGTTAGGCGAATTGTTCTTCGCACGCGGGTCGTCCTGGATATTGGCTGTGGGATCAGACCACAACAGTTCTTCAAACCCGCTGTTCACATATGCTGCGAGCCCCATTCAGAGTACCTCGAAGCGCTGAAGCGCCACTTCAAGGATGCCAACGCGGTCTTGATCCCCACCACGGCTCAAGATGCGATCAAATGGATGCCCGACAAATCGGTCGACTCCATCTTTATGATTGACTTCATCGAGCACCTGGAGAGGTCCGAAGGGGAGGCCATCCTAAAGCATAGCGAGCGCGTAGCACGGGAGGAGATTGTTGTCTTCACGCCCCTCGGGTTCATGCCCCAGCACTACGAGGGCACTGAGCTTGACGCGTGGGGGCTCCACGGAACGGCCTGGCAGACACACAGGTCCGGCTGGGTACCCGAGGATTTCCCATCGTGGCATATCTTCGCCGCAGCGCAGTACCACACAGTGCTTGACCCGGAAACCGGGGGTCAACGGACATACGGCGCATTTTGGGCGATCCGGAGATTCGCGGGCCGCGAAGGGCATGCCGTCGACGGCGCCGCAGCGGGTAAGAAGAAGGCGAACTGGCTTGGTTCAGCGACGGCTGACATCGATCGCCAGGTGCGCAAAGCCCTTCCGAAAGCGCGGCGGCAAGCCGAACGGGATCGCGCGGAGGAGCTTGCATCCCTGGGCCAGGAAACCAAGTCGGAGGCCCGGCGCCGCCGGCTGGGGTTGGGTCGGGTCCGCGGATATCTGCGAAAACTCTTCAACGAGTGACATACCGTCCTTCGATACGACCAGGTGCGGCATAAGCAAGTGAATGCTCCCCGCGAACCCGAGTTCCTCGCCATGCGAAGCGCGATGAGAACGCTGTTGGTGAGGGTCTGCAAAGAGATCGTGTATCGAACACCCCTCAGGCGATACTTCTTCCCCTACTTCCGCTACAACATGACGGCCGCGCAGCTTTGTTTGCTGTGCCACTGGCTGGAGAAGACCAAGAACGTTCCGGGGAGCGTGGTAGAGATCGGCTGCTCGACGGGCATGACTACCGTCTTCCTCAACAAGTACATGGATGCGCAGGGAATCGTGAAAGATTACATCGCAGTCGATACGTTCTCCGGGTTCGTGGGCGAAGACATCCGGCACGAGGTGCGCAATCGTGGGAAGCGAGCCTCGTTTTACACCGGATTCAGGACGAACAAGCAGCGGTGGTTCGACGGGACAATGCGTCTGAACGGCATCCAGCGGGTACGTTCGCTCGCAGCTGACGTCAACCAGTTTGAGCTGTCTGGTTTAGGCTCGATCGCCTTCTGCCTTCTCGACGTCGATCTGTATCGCCCAACCAGGAACGCCCTGCCGCTGCTGTTTGGCCAACTGTCTGGTGGCGGGATCCTGGCGGTTGACGACTGCGACGCGACCAACATCCGATATGACGGTGCCGATCAGGCGTATAAGGAGTTCTGTGCCCAGATGTCATACCCACAGAGAATCGTCTCCGGGGTCGGCGTCATCGAGAAGCACGCCCCTTAGTTCGCCGGCCTACGCCTCCGGGACCTGCAACTTGACCGCAGATCAATTGACACCTCTGGTCTCGATCGTGATCCCCGTGTACAACGGCGCTCGTTACCTCGGGGAGGCGATAAGGAGCGCTCTGGGCCAGACCTACCGGAACATCGAGGTCGTCGTCGTCAACGACGGCTCCAGCGATGCGGGGCAAACCGAGGCGGCTGCACTGTCCTTTGGCGACCGGATCCGCTACTACTACAAGCCCAACGGGCACGTCGCGTCGGCGCTCAACTTTGGGATCCGGCACATGCGCGGCGAGTACTTCTCCTGGCTGAGTCATGACGATCTGTATGGGCCGAACAAGATCGAGACCCAGTTAGGTGCTGCTGCCCTGCTGGGGCCGAAGACGGTGGCCTACGGCGACTATCAGATCCTGGACGAAGCGACTCAAGTGGTTACTCCGGTGCGCCTGGATCATGTCGCGGCTGAGCGTTTTCGGTACTGGATCACGCTCACCAGCTCGCTGCACGGCTGCACGCTACTCATTCCCAAGGTCTGCCTCGACGCCTGTGACCCGTTTAATGAGTCATTGCGGACCACCCAGGACTATGAC
>JBGPOV010000034.1:0-33464 GCA_041488255.1 Gammaproteobacteria bacterium
AAATATACCGATAACAACGACAAATACAAATATAGCTACACACTTTAACTAAACGAAGCTCTTCATATATATCTAATTAGTACTGCTGGAAGGTCTTGAATAAACGAGCGCAGCATCAGTCACACCATACGGAGTAGTAGCCTTCGGCGCGCTGGCGGGATTGTTTTCTCAGAAGGCTACTCAGAAGCTCAAGGAGGTTTTCGACACTACGTTTCGCACAGAAGAACAGCTCAAGGATCCTCTCGAAGGGGGCGCGAAAAGTGTCCGAATTGCTTCGGCGGACCTTCAGCCGATTCAAGCGTCAAACGACAAGACACTCACCGTGAAAGGCGAGAACTTTATAGATGGCGCTCAAGTGTCGCTTGCGGGAAAGACCCTCCGTACGCAATTTGTTGACAACCAGACGCTCGAAGCCGCCATCCCAGCGGCCGATCTACCAGCCTCAGGCCAAACTGCTGAGATCATTGTCACAAACGCTACGCCCGCGCCCGTTCCCTCATCACCGTTCCAGTTCAAGTTCTGATCGGTTTTGCCCCGCCGACCCCATTCGTGGCCGCTAATCCGCGCTGATGACCTCGCGTCACTTTCGCCGGCGCTTAATCAGCCCGCCCTCCGTCCTTGCATCCGCCTTGAGCCCTCCCTCGACACGTGATAGGGTTGAAATTTCTATCCGTCATTATGTCCAATCGACGAGTCGGTAATAGGAACTATCCGCTCGTGCGCGAGCGACGCTGATCGTCGGTCGGCGTTCACCAGGAGAAGACTCGAATGAGCGACGCGATCGTAGACGAGCGCACGAGCCAGCAGGCGGAGTTCCTGCAGAGATGGCTGCAACACGCCCCGAAACCTCCGCCACGCGGCAAGAATTCGTACGATGCATTCATCAGCTACCGCTCCTCCGACCGAGCCTGGGCCATGGCACTGTACGACGTCCTCAAGCTGGCGGGGTGGGACGCGTTTCTGGACCAGTACGACCTGGTTCCGGGTGCCGACCTCGAAACGAGTCTGACGGAGGGGCTGGAGGCGAGCTCCTCCGGCACCATTCTTTGGTCCAGCCGCACCAAGGACTCCGAGTGGTGCAAGCGAGAACGCAACGCCATGAGGGCCCTCAAGGATCGCTCCGGCAGCACCTTCAACTACATCTTCGCCAAGCTCGACGCCGAGCCGCTGCCTCTGTTCGCTCAAGCGGACCTGTACGTTGGCTTCGAGGAGAGTCCGGAGGGGCCGCGCGGCGTCAACCTGCTCAAGCTCATGTGTGGCATGCGAGGGATTCCACTCGCACCGGATGCCGTGGTGATGGCGGAGCAGGTCGATGAGGACGCGAAGCAATCGATGACCCAGATCAAAGGGGCCATCGAAGCCGGGAACGCGGGCAGGCTGCTAGAAATCGGCACCTCGATGCAGCCAGGCGTGCTCGCCTCACCAGGCCCCATCCTGACTGCCGCGCAGGGTCTGATCCGGCTGGGGAGGTGCGACGACGCTCGCGAGCTGTTGAAGCACGCGTTGGCGTACTTCCCAAAATCCGTCCGCGCCAAGCAGCTCGAAGGCCTGGCGCTGCGCCGCCTGAAGAGGTACCAGGAAGCCATCGACGTGCTGTCGGAGCTCAAGGCGGCGGGCCACCAGGACCCGGAGACGATGGGGATTCTCGCGGCAGCATGGGACGGTCTCTACCAGGGATCCGGCAAGAAGTTGCATCTTCGCAGCTCGCGCGAACTCTACCGCACCGCCTTCCAAAGCGATCCGAAGGACTACTACACCGGCATCAATGCCGCATCGAAGTCCCTCTTCCTCGGCGAATCGGCCGAAGCTGCGCGCTTGGCGAGCGAGGTTCTTCCCTTGGTCGCAAGCGCAACCGACGCAGTGGATTTCTGGGCCGCCTGCACGTTGGGCGAGGTCTACCTGCTGCAGAGAAACCTGGATGCGGCCGCGGCGCAGTACCAGAAGGTCGTCGACAGGCATCCGAGTGCCACTGGCGACCTCAAGGGGACAGGGCAGCAAGCGCAGCGGATCTGCGCCGCACTGGGATTATCGCCGGAGGAATCAGCGAAGGTCCTGGCGCCGTTCGCGCTGCTTGACGAGTGATTCGAGAGGTCTGAACTCGACGCGACGGTTCTGAGCGCAACCGTTGGCCGTGGCGTTACGCGCTCGGGTGCTGCGCTGGTTCACCCGCGCGGGCGCTCTCGACCACACCGACGCACGCGATATGGTGCGCCGGGACCACGCAACTCGAACATTGATTCGTGCGCGGCGGGACACCCTGCACGACTGCACTTGCCCACCGCACGAAACGAGGGCCTATGCGCCGCAGCCCACGCCAGCCGAGGACCAAGCGCCGCGCTCCCGCCCGCCGCGGGCGACGAGGCGGGAATGGCTCCCACGCCGAAGAAGGTCTTCATCAGCTACCGCCGCGACGACTCCGAGCCCTACGCCCGGCATCTATTCGCATCGCTGACCTCGCGGTTCGGCGAGGAGAACGTGTTCTTCGATCAGAGCACCATCGAACCCGGGGCGCAGTTTCCGCGACGCATCCGGGACGCCATCGCCGAGAGCGGGGTGATGCTTGTGCTGATCGGCCCGCGATGGATGGGCGCGGGGGATGGCTCGAAGAAGCCGCGCATCATGAGCCCGGGCGATTGGGTGCGCAGCGAGATCGAGCTGGGCCTGCGCGCCCGCCTGCATCTGATGCCGGTGCTGGTGGAAGGGGCCGCGATGCCGCGCACCAACGAGCTGCCGGACTCGCTCGACCCTCTCGCGCGGCTGAACGCCGTGAGCATCCCCTGGCACGAGACCGTCGCCGAGCTGTCGAAGGCCATCGCCAAGGTGACGGACAGCGGCGGGCGCTACGACCTAACCGCCCACCTGCGCGAGCGCACCAAGGCGCAACTCGAGCGCGCCGTCGTGCTCACCGCGATGGAGGTGTCGCTGGCCCACCAGGGCGAACGCGTCGTCCTCGACGACTCGGACTTGGCGAAGAAGTTCCAGCGGGCCACCAAGCGCCCGTTGAAGGACGGGATGCAAATGAACGAGATCATGTACGTCATCGACCGCGTCGGCATCGCCGGTCGGACTGCACGGGGCGCACGCCGGACCTACTCGGCTCGCGCGTTCCGGCTGGGGTCGCTCGACCAGATACCGGGTGAACTCGCCAAGGGCCGCCCCATCATCACCGGGATGGGCGTGACCCAGCGGTGGTTCAGGAAGAGCGTCTCCCGCACCGGACTCATCGAAGCGTGGAAGGTTCCCGGCTATCGACAAGGAGCCATCGTGGCGGTCATCGTCGGATTCGACCCGGCCGACGGTTCCATCCGCTTCCTCACATACTGGCCGACGTGGGGCGACCGTGGCATCGGGACGATGACGGCCGGGGCGATGCGAAGCTGCATCGAGGACCCTAAGGCGATGTTCTCCGTGGAAGCCGCAGAAGCGGTGACGCTACGGTAGCCTGCGCGACAGGAACAGGAGGCCCCAGGCATCACTGAGCGACCGTATAGCCGTCGGCGAAGAGTATTGGATAGTACGGCGTCTGATGCGACGAGTAACGCGCGGCGCACGGCCTGCGCGTCATCGCGCCCAATAGGTCATTTCTCGCGCGATCTCAGCGCTTCTCAAAAGCCTTATATGTCGCTGCGCAGCAACGGTTCTACTGGAGTTCTAATGATTGCTTGCTGACACAGAGGTTAGATAATGATATTAGATAGTTAATAATCAAGAATGGTCATTCCTGTAGGTGCATAGGTGTTATTCTTCAAAACTTCTTTTGCTGCGGCGCGGTAGCGCGTATAGTGGCCGCACTTGGTGCTCGGCACACGAGCGACACATCTTCAGCAACGGCTCCACACAGCGTTGTTGGTCGTCAGCCAAGCGAACTCATCGGCAATCAATCGCAAGCAAAGGAGAGAACCATCATGAAGCACAAGTTTGCCACCTTAGCCATCGCAACAGCCGTTGCGGTTTCCGGCGGCGCCGTTTACGCGCAGCAGGTACAGCAGTTCGGCCGCGACAGCGTCAATGCGGTTCCCGGAAAGTCCTCGAGCAACGTCACGACGCGGAGCGATGTAGAGCGCTTCGGGCGTGACAGTGTGTACGCGACGCCGTCGACGACATCGTCGGCTCCGGTGCTGACCGGCGGCCTCAACCGCTACGGCCGCGACAGCGTCTATGCCACGCAGCTACCGGAGCCGAGCGCTCCGGTAAGTGCCAACGCGGCGGGCCTGCAACAATTCGGGCGCGACAGCGTCTATGCAGAACCGTTCCAAAACGGCTCGGCGCAGCAGACTGGCACGGCGATCGGCACCACCGGCATGAAAGGCAACGGCGGTTAATCCGCACGTCATCTGACCCGCATCGGACACAAGTGGTGTCCGATGCGGCCAGATCGACGTCGAGCGACCCTTTGGAACCCGTGGTCCAGAAAAAGCTCCAACTGCTTTCAAAACTGGCCGCATTCTGAGCTCGTCGCAGTCCGCGCGCCGTGTCGTCCACTACGTCCCCTCGAGCGCGACCATGCGGCCTGCACACGTGTCGTATGGCGTAGATAGAAACCGGGTCGACCTCGGCGCGCTCGTGGACAGTTTTGCTCGCCCACGTCTTCGGCGAGTGTAGAGAGCGGCCGTTGTAGTGCGATTAGGAGCGCCCCACCGAATGAACGAAAAACGGCGTCGTCTTGGTGTTTCGCCATTGCGCTTAACCTTACTGGAACCTTTCAGCTCGCAGTGCAGGCGTCGCATCCGTATTCGATCTGTAAGTGGGTGGCGCGTACACTTTGTTGGGCGCCGGACGACTTCCACCACGCCTGCTGCAAGTCTGCGCCGGCATCTTTCACTTCTACATGAATGGGAGACCTTCAAATGGCCGCATATCGATTTGGAAAGCACCCACCGAAGCAAGACTATCGCACGCTGCGCTTGAAGAACTATCTGACGTCTGCGCTTGCGGCACCACCTTCCTCGTACGACGTTCTACCCAGGGTCTACCAGAAGCTGGACACGTCGGACCCGACAAAATTGTTCCCTATGGACGGTAACGACTCCCTGGGGGATTGCACCATCGCTGCTCTGGCGCACGCGGTCACGACCTATCGCGGCTTGATCGGGACGCAGAAAATCATGACCAAGCAGGGCGTGGTCAAGTTGTATCTGCATCTAACAGGCGGTGTGGACTCTGGCCTGAACGAGCTCGATGTGCTGAACTACTGGCGCGCTCACTCCGCGTCCGGAGATAAGATCCTGGCCTACGCCAGCATCGATCCGAGGAATCACACGCATGTTCAACAGGCAATTCAGCTCTTTGGCGGTGTCTACCTGGGTTTTCAGGTCCAACAGAACTGCATTCAGGAGTTCAACGCTCGCCAGCCTTGGACGCCGGGCCCGCTGACCAATGATGGCCACGCGGTCTATGTTGTTGCTTACGATTCGAGTGGCGTGACCGTGCTCACGTGGGGGAATACACAAAAGGCGACCTGGGCATGGTGGGATGAATGTGTCGACGAGGCGTACGCAATCCTTCCTCCGGAAGCGAAGGCATCCGACTTTGCGCCAGGCTTCAACTTCGCTCAGCTGAAAGCCGACCTGGGCGAAGTGGCGGATTGACTACCCGATAGGTGAGCCGCTCGAACGGCACGGGAGGATCAGGGGGCGGGCTTCAGCTCGGAATGACTTTGGCATAGATCGCGCTGTTCAGAATATCGCGCGCCGCGTCCGCCACTTCGGACGCAGTCATCCCGATGGGCCCGCCTTGTTTTTGACGGCACCGGTCGGCGGCCAAGCCGTGCAGGTGCACCGCGGCGCGGGTCGCGTTCGCTGCCTGTGCACCTTGAGCGATGAGCGCACCTAGTACACCGCTCAGCACGTCACCCATGCCGGCGCTAGCCAGGCCCGGGTTACCCGATGTGTTGATGTCATAAGTCCCGTCTGGCGTTGCCACCACGGTGCCCAGCCCTTTGAGGGCGATGATGGCGTGATAGCGCTGGGCCAGCCACAACGCCGCACGGACGCGATCGTTCTGTATCTCGCTGGTCGATGTCCCGGACAGCCGGCCTGCTTCAGCCGGATGGGGCGTGATCACCGTGGCGGCGCGTCGGGCCCTGCACGAGTCCTGCAGCCGGGCATGAGTGCCGATCAGGTTGAGCGCGTCGGCGTCGATCACCAGCGGCATTTCGAGTGCCAGCGCCCGTTCCACGCACCGCATCGCCTCGGGCGATTGCGACAAACCCGGCCCCAGCACCAGACAGCTCAGCGCATCCATTGCCACCACGTCCTGCGCCGGGCGCAGCATCAGCTCCGGCTGACACGAATCCAGTCCGGGGGCGTCCGGGCCGAGGAACCCGGCGTATACGCGGCCGGCCCCCAGCTTGAGCGCCGCGCGCGCGGCCAGCAGCGCCGCACCGGTCATCCCGGCGGCGCCGCCCACGATGCCCACGTTGCCGAACGTGCCCTTGTGGCTGTTGAGGGGCCGCGGCGGCAGCACTGTGGTCAGCACGGCGCTGCCTATGGTCATGCCCTTCGGGGCGAGCATGGCTTGCACGTTCAGGCCCAGATCTCGCACGTGCAGCTCGCCGCAGTGGTCGGGCCCGTCCAGAGTCAGCAAACCCGGCTTCAGGGCGATGAACGTGATCGTGTGGCGTGCGCGCACGGCAGACCCCAGCACTCGGCCGCTGTCCGCGTGGAGGCCGCTGGGGATGTCGAGCGCGAGCACGGGGACACCGCTGTCGTTCACGGCCGCGACGAGCTCCGCGTACCCGCCGGAGATCTCGCGCTCCAGACCGACGCCGAACAGCCCGTCCACGATCAGGCCAAAGGTTCGGAGCGCGCCGTGAGGTGGGTCTGCAAGGGTCTCGCCGCCGGCCACCTCCCAGGCGTCGAACGCTGCGGCCGCGTCCGCAGACAGTTTCGCACGCTCGCCGGTGAACACCAGACGCACGCGGTGCCACGACTGCTTCAGGTGGCGTGCAACAACGAACGCGTCACCCCCATTATTGCCGGGGCCCGCAAGCACCAGCACCGGTTTGCGGTTGTCGGCGATCAGCTCGCGCGCGAGCTCGGCGGCAGCCAATCCGGCGCTCTCCATCAGGCGCGGCGCTCCCGCGCCCGATTGCGCCAGCGACTCGATTCGACGCACTTCGTCGGTTCGATAGATGGGCAGGGTTGGTGCGACCGGGAGCTCAAACATGACGCGCAGCGTGCGGATAGGCGAGTTCAACGAGTGTAGCTCGAAACCCCGCACGCGCGTCGGGGAACCTGATCAGAGCTTCCCTAGCATCGGGCGGGTATAATTCCAGTTTGTGGTCCCTGACCGGCTCCCATGTCGCTGACTCTCAAGCTGCCCGGCCGCCGCGCCCTCTCCGACTTCCGCCTCAACAAGCTCCTTCAGCAAGCGCAGAAACCGCTTCCCGCCCTCGCCGGGATCCACACGCAGTACTGGCACTTCATCAAGCTCAGACGGACGCTGTCCGACGCAGAGGCTGCGACGTTGCAGGCGCTGCTCACGTACGGTCCCGCGCCGCGACCCGGTTCTGGACTGGGCTCGCGCGAGGAACGCCTCACGAATGACGTCTTGTTGGTGGTACCCAGGGTGGGCACCATCTCTCCCTGGGCTTCGAAGGCCACGGACATCGCCCGCCAGTGCGCTCTCCAGGCCGTGGAGCGGATCGAGCGCGGCACCGCCTACCAGCTGCGGGGCGTGCGCGCATCGGCACTGGCGTCGCCGCTGCTGCACGCGCTGCTGCCGCTGATCCACGACCGCATGACTGAGACGGTGCTCGACTCGCTCGACGCCGCCGATGCGCTGTTCCACGATGCGCAGCCGGCGCCTCTGGCGACCATCGGTGTCCTGGGGCGCGGGCGTGGCGCGCTCGAGGCTGCCGACCGTCGTCTGGGCCTGGCGCTCTCCGATGACGAGATCGACTATCTGCTCGAGTACTTCACCCGCATCCGGCGCGACCCGACCGACGTCGAGCTGATGATGTTCGCACAGGCGAACTCGGAGCACTGCCGGCACAAGATCTTCAACGCGGGTTGGGTCATCGATGGTCAGCGCAAGGCCCGGTCGCTGTTCAGCATGATCAAGCATACCCACGCGGCGCACCCCGGCGGCACGCTGCTGGCCTATTCGGACAATGCCGCGGTCATGGAGGGCGCGCGGGTAGACCGCTTCTATCCGGATGGCGACCGCCGCTACCGAGTCTGCACCCAGCCGACCCACATCCTCATGAAGGTGGAGACGCACAACCACCCGACCGCCATCTCACCTTTCCCGGGCGCGGCCACCGGGTCCGGCGGGGAGATCCGCGATGAGGGCGCAACGGGTCGCGGCGCCAAGCCCAAGGCGGGGCTCACCGGGTTCACGACCTCGCATCTGCGCATCCCGGGGTTCGAGCAGCCCTGGGAGCGCGACGACTACGGCAAGCCCGGGCGCATGGCCTCGGCGCTGCGGATCATGATCGAAGGCCCGATCGGTGGCGCCGCGTTCAACAACGAGTTCGGGCGGCCAAATCTGCTGGGCTACTTCCGCACCTTCGAGCAGACCGTGGACGGCGAGCGTCGCGGCTATCACAAGCCAATCATGATCGCCGGCGGCGTCGGCAACATCGCCGGCATGCAGCTGGACAAACTCCCGCTGCAGCAAGGGTCCGCGCTAGTACACCTGGGCGGTCCCGGCATGCTCATCGGGCTGGGTGGAGGCTCCGCCTCCAGCATGGGCGCCGGCGAGAACACCGAAGACCTGGACTTCGACTCGGTCCAGCGCGGCAATGCGGAAGTCCAGCGGCGCGCCCAGGAGGTGATCGACCGCTGCTGGGCGATGGGGGAGGCCAACCCGATCCTCTCGATCCACGATGTGGGCGCGGGTGGCCTGTCGAATGCGCTCCCGGAGCTGGTCCACGGCGGCGGGGCAGGCGGGCGCTTCGATCTGCGCGCCATCCCGAGCGAAGAGCCGGGCATGACACCGATGCAGATCTGGTGCAACGAGTCGCAGGAGCGCTACGTGCTGGCGATCCATCCGGAACGGCTCGCGCGGTTCCGGACATTGTGCGAGCGCGAGCGCTGTCCCTACACGGTGATCGGAACCGCGACCGCGGATCATCACCTGCTGGTGGAGGACCCCCTGTTCCAGAACCGGCCTGTGGACATGGAGCTGCCGGTGCTGCTGGGCAAGCCGCCGAAGATGACCCGGCAGGTCACGCATCGTCCACGCACCCTGAGCAAGCTCGATCTCTCCGGCATCGAGCTCGCGGAAGCGGCGCTCCGCGTGTTGCGCTTCCCGGCCGTGGCCAACAAGACGTTCCTGATCAGCATCGGCGACCGTACCGTCGGCGGTCTGTGCAGCCGGGATCCGTTCGTCGGTCCATGGCAAGTCCCGGTGGCCGATGTGGCGGTCACGCTCATGGGCTTCAGCACCTGCCGCGGCGAAGCCCTGGCCATGGGCGAGCGCACGCCGCTGGCGCTGATCGAGCCAACAGCTTCGGGCCGCATGGCGGTGGGCGAGGCGCTCATGAACATCGCCGCGGCCCGCGTCCGCGCGATCGGCGACGTGAAGCTGTCGGCCAACTGGATGTGCGCAGCCGGCCACCCGGGCCAAGACGCTGCGTTGTACGACGCCGTGCACACAGTCGCCATGGAGCTTTGCCCGAAGCTCGGCGTCAGCATCCCGGTCGGCAAGGACTCGATGTCGATGAAGGTAACTTGGGAGCAGGGCGGCGAAGTGCGCGAGGTGACCTCGCCCTTGTCGCTGATCGTCTCGGCTTTCGCACCCTGCCTGGACGCCCGCAAGACGCTCACGCCGCAGCTGCAGGCGACACAGGACGACAGCGTGCTGCTGCTCGTCGATCTTGGATCGGGGCGCAACCGGCTGGGCGGTTCGATCCTCGCACAAGCCTACGGGCAGCTGGGCGATGAGGCGCCTGATCTAGACGAGCCCGGCGAGCTGAAATCCTTTTTCGGCGCGCTCCAGGCTCTGAACGAATCCGGCAAGCTGCTCGCCTATCACGACCGCTCCGATGGCGGCCTGTTCGTTGTTCTGAGCGAGATGATGTTTGCCGGTCATGTCGGCGTCACGATGGACATCGACCGCGTGCTGAATGGAGACGCTCTGCTGGCTGCGCTGTTCAGCGAAGAACTGGGCGCAGTGCTACAGGTGCGCAAGCGCGACCTGGCCGAAGTGCAGGGTGTGTTCGAGGCGGCGGACCTGGCCCAAGAATGCCATTTGGTTGGGACGGTGAACCGGGCCGGCCGCTTCATCGTCAACCTGTGCGGCCGGGAGATCTACTCGGAGTCCGGGATCGTCCTGCAGCGCGCGTGGTCCGAAATGACCTGGCACCTGCAGCGGCTGCGCGACAACCCCGAGTGCGCTCAAGAGGAGTTCGACCGGATACTCGATGCGGCCGACCCGGGGTTGCACGCGAAGCTTACCTACGACCCTGCCGACGACATCGCTGCGCCGTTTGTCGCTCGAGGCATTCGTCCGCCGATCGCCGTCATCCGCGAGCAGGGCGTAAACGGTCAGATCGAGATGGCGGCCGGGTTCGACCGCGCCGGCTTCGACGCGCTGGACGTGCACATGAGCGACATCATCGGCGGCCGCGTCTCGCTGCGCGAGTTCAACGGCTTCGTGGCACCGGGCGGCTTTTCCTACGGCGACGTGCTGGGCGCGGGGGAGGGCTGGGCCAAGTCGATCCTGTTCAATCCCCGCGCGCGCGACGAGTTCGAGGGTTTTTTCCAGCGGCCGGATTCTTTTGCGCTGGGTGTGTGCAACGGCTGCCAGATGATGAGCAATCTGCGCGCCCTGATCCCGGGCGCCGCGAGTTGGCCGCATTTCGTGCGCAACCGCTCGGAGCAGTTCGAGGCACGTTTGGTCACGGTACGGGTGGAGAAGAGCGCTTCACTGTTCTTCCAGGGCATGGAAGGCAGCCGCATGCCGGTGGCCGTTGCCCATGGCGAAGGCTATGCGGAGTTCGAGGACAAGGCGCAAATCGAAGCGGCGCAGCCGCTGATCTGCCTGCGCTTCGTCGACAACCGTGGCGAGCCGACCGAGCTGTATCCGCTCAATCCGAACGGCTCACCGCGGGGCGTCACTGGCCTGACCACGGCGGACGGGCGCTTTACCATCTTGATGCCGCACCCCGAGCGCGTATTCCGCACCGTGCAGAACTCCTGGCACCCGGAGGATTGGCGGGAGGACGGGGCGTGGATGCGGATGTTCCGGAATGCGCGGAAGTGGATTGGCTAGTTGCCTGTAACTCATGATTCCGAAACGCCGCGCCGCTGCCCCTCACCCGGCCCTCTCCCGCCCTCACCCTACCCTCTCCCCGAGGGAGAGGGACCTTATCTCTGCCTGCTGGCCGTGGCAGAAACGATAACCTGATTCCCAACGAAACTGAGCCCAACTTAGGGCTCCTTCCCCCGCTTGCGGGGGAAGGCGGGGATGGGGGAAAGATCCGTTTCGCGCCAAACTCGCGCTCCCACCCCAGCGTCCGCTTCAACTCGCCGAGTTATTGCGTCAGCTCGCCTGACGCAATAACCACTACTCGACTTTTGCTGCTGCTCGTAGCTCCTCGATCTTCTTGTCGCGCGCCTGCTTGATCAGCTCCTGCTGCACGCGCTCCTTGACCTGGTCGTAAGGAGGGAACTGGATGGGACGCACGTCCTCGAGCAGGATGATGTGATAGCCGAAGCGGGTCTTGACCGGCACCTTGGTGTAGCTGCCCTTTTCCAGCTTGGTCATGGCGTCGCTGAATTCTTTCACCAGGTTGCTGCCGTCGGTCCAGTCGAGTTCTCCGCCTTGCTTCTTAGTGCCTTCGTCGTCGGACTTCGTTTGCGCGAGCTGCGCGAAGTTCTTGCCGTAAGCCTTGTTGAGCTCGGCCACGATGGCCTTGGCCTTCTGCTCCGCTGCTTTCGCTTTCTTCGGGTCGTTCGCGCTGGCTGGGTCAAGTTTGACCAAGATGTGGCGCACCCTGTACTCCATCTTCTGCCCGTTGTCGGTCTGCGCGGCCTTGATCTTGTCGTACTCGGCCCGGGTCTGCTCTTCGGTAGGCACGTTGTTCTTGATGAAGTCATCGAAGTAGGCGCGGATCAGGAAATCCTGCTTGGCCATCTCCAGCTGGGTCTGCACCTCGGGGCTCTTTTCCAGGCCCTTCTTGATCGCCTCCTGGGTGATCACCTCGCGGGTGATGAGCACGTCCTTTACTTGCTGGCGGAATTCGGGCGTGTCCCTCGGCTGGCCCGGCTGACCCTGCTGGCCCTGCTGGGCCTGCGCCTTGATGACGTAGTCGACCCGCGACTGGGGGATCGGCACGCCGTTCACGACGGCCACGTTGGTCTTGTCCTGGGCCTGGCTCGATAGCATGACCAGCGCGCCTGCGAGGGTCAACGCGACGGCAGTCGCGGTCTTCATGGGGTGCATTTGAGTTTCCTTCATCGGTGAGGTTATGGCTACGACATGGCCTTGCACGCCTGCCGCGGTCAAGGGTTCGCTTGGCTATGGACGGGTTGGCTCGGGAGGAAACACCTCCTGCAGCTCCTGCGGCGTCAGAGCCGTGATCGCGAGCGCGTGAATCTGCTTGTGCAGCATTGCGCCGAGCGCTTCGTACACCATCCTGTGGCGGGTGACGCGGGACTGGCCATCAAAATGACGCGAAACGATCAGGACCTGATAATGCCCGCCGCCGCCCTGTGCGCCGGCGTGGCCGACATGTTCGCCGCTCTGGTCGTGGATCTCGAGCAGCTCTGGATCAAGCCCCGCGAGGCTTTGCTCCATCGATGCGACCACGCTGTCGACGCCGACCTGCATTGCATTCACGCTGGGAAGACGAGCCGAGAGGGCTTGTGCGGCATGACTACTTCCTCTGCTCGCTCTCGATGAAGCGGGACAGCATCAGCCCCTGGAGGATGACGAACGCCGCCATCAGGCCGATGCCGCCGAACAGCTTGAAGTTGACCCAGGTGCTTTCGGAGTAGTTGTAGGCAACGTACAAATTGGCCGCACCCATCAGGGCGAAGAAAGCCACCCAGCTCAGGTTCAACCGCGTCCAGACCGGATCCGGCAGGGATAGTTGCTCCTGCATCATGGTGCGGATCACGTTCTTCTTCAGGATCAGTTCCGCCCCCAGCAGAACCGCGGCGAAAGTCCAATACAGCACAGTGGGTTTCCACTTGATGAAGGTGGGATCTCGCAGCGCCAGCGTGGCACCGCCCATCACGACGATGATGCCGAGGCTGATCCAAAGCATGGTGTCCACCTTGCGCCCGCGCAGCAGCACCCAGCCGACCTGACCGAAGCTCGCAACAATGGCCACAGCGGTCGCGAGCAGGATAGGCGCCTGCTCCGCGGCCACCACACCCCCCGCCCCCAGCCCGCCGAGCAGGCTCGAGACGATGGATGAGGCGGTATCGGGTACGCGCTTCGCGCCCGTGTAGGCGAGGAAGAACAGGATGACCGGGAACAGGTCGAACAGGACCTTCATTGGTGCCAGATGCTTGACGAAGCGGCGAATTATGCCGCGTGGCCGCGGCGCTGTCCAATCCCCCGCTGCCCCGACACCCCGAGGGGCAGGGTCAGCACGGGGAGTCGCCTGTTAAGATGGCCAACTCGTTGAGGTAGGCCCACGGCTGTACGCGAGCGGCGCTCCCCGACCTGGCCCTCACCCGGCCCTCACCCGGCCCTCACCCTACCCTCTCCCAGGGGGAGAGGGATCATATATCTGCTGCCTCTCCCAGGGGGAGAGCGATCTTATATCTTGCTGCCTCGCCCGGAGGGAGAGTTGTGAAGTGCAGCCGCCTTCGGGCGGCCTTTGGAAGGAGGGTAGAAGGATGGCGCAGGTCAAGCTCGTGCAGGACAAGGATGCTTCGCCCGAGGTGAAGGCGGTCTTCGACGATATCCGCAGGAGCCGCAATACCGACTACGTGAACAACATCTGGCGCGCCCTGGCTGTACATCCGCCCCTGCTGAAACGCTTCTGGGGTCAGCTGAAGCAGGTGATGGTCGAGGACTCGCGCATCGATCCGCTGACCAAGGAGTTCATCTACCTTGCCGTGAGCATCACCAACAACTGCGAGTACTGCATCAGCTCCCACATCGCGGCCGCGCGCAAGAAGGGGATGGACGACCAGACGCTGGCCGAGCTGGTCGAGATCGTGGCGCTGGCGAATGCGGGCAACCGACTGACGCAGGGGTTGCAGGTCGAGGTGGATGAGCGCTTTCGACCGAAGGTCGAGTGACGGAGCGATGGACTTCGAACAGGTCGTCAACTCCCGCTACAGCGCAAGGATGTTCCGGCCCGAACCGGTGCCGGACGAAACCCTGCAACGCATCCTGGTTCTCGCGCAAGGGACGCCCTCCTGGTGCAACAGCCAGCCCTGGCAGCTGGTCGTCACCCGCGGGAGGGGGACCGAGCGCCTCCGCCAGGCACTTTACGAGCACGCCCGCTCCGGCGTGCCGCCTGCCCCCGATTTCCCGTTCCCGGCGGCGTATCTCGGTGTGTACCGCGAGCGCCGGAAGGTCTGCGGCGTGCAGCTGTACCAGTCGCTGGGCATCGGACGTGACGACAAGGCGGCCGCGGCCGAGCAGTCGCTCGAGAACTTCCGCTTCTTCGGAGCGCCGCACGTGGCCATCGTGACCACCGCCGAGGCCCTGGGCGCTTACGGCATGCTGGACTGTGGTCTGTACGTGCAGACCTTCATGCTCGCGGCACGCAGCCTCGGCGTGGACTGTATTGCTCAGGCCGCGCTCGCATCGTATCCGCAGTTCCTGCGCCAGTTCCTCGGATTGCCGAGCGACCGCAAGGTGGTATGCGGCGTGTCATTCGGCTACGCCGACGCCAGCCATCCGATACATTCTTATCGCACCGAGCGCGCAACGCCGAGTGAGGGGGTGCGGTTCGTGGACCTGTAGACGGCGCGCCCACACAACGGGCTCAAGCGCGCCTGCGCTTCTTGACGTGAGACGGGTGTCTCATTAGAGTCGACTGCAAATGTGTGCATCTGTGGTGCCCGCGCTAGGGGTGAGCGGGACGTGATGCAACGCAACGAATGCGGCGGGCTGCAAGACGCCGAGGACATGGGGGAGAGGGCGCGTTGAGCACGCAGATCATCGAGCGCATGGCCGTGGAGGTGGACGGCGCGGGCGAAGCGCTGCTCATGCTTCACGGCTTGGGCGGCACGTCCAACGTCTACACGCCGCAAATGACCCTACTCGCGCCTCGCTTCCGCGTCATTCGCCCCGATCTGCCAGGTTCCGGTCGCTCCCCCGCGTTGCCGGGGCTGACCATCACGATGCTGATCGACACTGTGCTGCGCAGCCTGCGGGTCATGGGCGTTGAGCAGGCGCACTTGGCAGGTCATTCCATGGGCACGATTCTGTGCCAGCACATCGCAGCGCAGCAACCTTCCCTTGTGAAGAGTCTGGTGTTGCTCGGGCCGGTGCTTGCGCCTCCAGAGCCGGCGCGGAAGGCGATGCGCGACCGCGGAGCCAAGGCGCGCGCCGAAGGCATGGCCGGGATCGCGGACGCAGTCGTTACAGGCGCAACTTCGGGCGACACCAAGAATAGCAACCCGGTCGCGATCGGTTTCATCCGCGAGTTGCTCATGCGCCAGGACCCCGAGGGCTACGCCGGAAACTGCGAAGCGCTGGCGGGAGCCGGCGCTGCGGATATAGCGCAAATTCGTTGCCGCACGCTGCTGGTCACAGGCGACGAAGATGCCATCGCACCGCCCTCGAACGTGCGTGCGATGGCGCAGCAGATACCGGGGGCCCGAGTTGTGGTGCTCAACCGCTGCGGCCACTGGAACACCCTCGAGCGCGCCGCTGAAGTGACGGCCGAGCTGAAGGACTTCTACTTCGGAAGACGCTGAACCTGCTGGCGGCTTGGCAGGCCGAGCCGCCAGCCACGCAAGGAGGAAAAGATGGCCAACGTGCTGTTCACCAACGTGCGCGTGTTCGACGGCAGCGGCGAGTATCCGTTCACCGGGGAGGTTCTCGTGCAAGGGAACCGCATCCGGCGTATCGCACGCGGCAGCCGCAATTTGCCGATGAGCGGAGTGACGGTGATCGACGGCGCCGGCGCGACGCTGATGCCCGGACTGACCGAGGCCCACACGCATTTCAGCTGGAACAATCAGCCCGACCTCGAATCCATCTTCCGCATGCCGCCCGAGGAGCACACCCTCTTCGCCGCCGTCACCGCGAAAACCTACCTCGATTCGGGGTTCACCTCTTGCGTAGGCGCAGCCGCAGCCAAGCCCCGCCTGGACGTGGTCATCCGCAACGCTATCGACAGCGGCCAGATACCCGGACCGCGCTATCTCGCCAACAGCCAGGAGATCGGAACTGTGGGCGGCCTCGGCGACACTGCTCCGCCGCACGTTGAGCACGAAGGGCTGTCTTTCGCCTGCATCGTGAGCGGCCCGGAGGAAATGCGCCGGGCGGTTCGCCGGTTTATCAAGTACGGCGTCGATCTCATCAAGCTGAACCTGTCGGGTGAGGAGATCGCCGGCCTGGGCGCGGAAGAAACGCCGATGGATGAGGACGAGATCGTCGCCGCGGTGCGTCAGGCGAAGAAGCGTGGAAAACGTGTTTGCGCGCACGCGCGCAGTGCTGAATCCGTGAAGCTGTGCGTGAAGCACGGTATCGAGATCATCTACCACGCCAGCTTCGCCGATGAGGAAGCGCTGGACCTGCTGGACAAGAACAAGGACAGGCATTTCGTGGCACCCGGTCTGGCCTGGTTGATCCACACCGCGCGCGACGCTGCGCAGTGGGGTATCAAACCCGGTTCACCCATGGCCATCCAGTACGAGCGCGAGCTCGCTGCCGCCTGCGAAACCATGAAGAAGATGCACAAACGCGGCATCCGCGTTCTGCCGGGCGGCGACTACGGCTTTGCCTGGATCCCGCACGGGACCAACGCGAAGGATCTCGAGTACTTCGTGAGCCTGCTCGGCTTCACCCCGATGGAAGCGCTGCTGGCCTGCACCAAACTCGGCGGGGAGATCATGGGCAGGCCGAACGAGCTGGGCCAGGTGAAGGAAGGCTATCTCGCAGACTTGTTGTTGGTCGACGGCGATCCGCTGGCCAACATCAAGATCCTCCAGGAGAAGAGCCGGCTGCTTGCGATCATGAAGGACGGCGAGTTCCACAAGTGGCCCGACGCCCAGCCCGGCCGCATGCGGATGGTGAGCTGAAAGGCAAGGCTAACGGTGGTCAGCGTGTCTCCGTGGTTCTAGCGGTTTGAGACAGAACAAGTGCGACTGTTCATTCTGACATTCCTCAACGGCCTCACGCTCGGCGCGCTCTACTTCATGGTGGCGAGCGGCTTCACGCTGGTGTTCGGCCTCATGCGCCAGGTCAATCTCGCGCACGGGTCGCTGTACCTGCTCGGTGGGTACGTGGGCTACGAAGTGGCGCAGGCCAGCGGGTCCTGGTTTGTAGGCGTGGCGGCGGGGTTCGCGTCGATGGCGGTCGCGGGCCTGCTGCTGCAGGTGGTTCTGTTCCGCCACATGGAAGGTCAGGACCTGCGGCAGACGCTGGTGACCATCGCAATTTCCATCATCGCGGCGGACCTGATGCTGGCGCGCTGGGGCGGGCTGACCTACCAGTTCGATCCGCCGGAGTGGTTGTTCGGCGCCACGCCGATGCCGCTGATCAACGCCTATCCGACGTACCGGTTGGCGCTGCTGGCCACGGCGATCGTGATCGGATTGCTGCTCTGGTTCTTCCTCACCAAGACCCGCGTGGGGATGATGATCCGGGCCGGCGTCGACGACCGGGCGATCCTCTCGGCAACCGGGGTCAATGTGCAGCGGGTCTTCGCCATCACCTTCGCCATCGGGGCGGGGCTCGCGGGGTTCGCCGGAGTCGTCGGCGGCACGGCGTTGTCCATCGCGCCGGGCGAAGACAACCGCTATCTGCTCGCTTCACTGGTGGTCGTGATCGTGGGCGGAATGGGCAGCGTCCCGGGGGCCGCGATCGGCGCCGTCCTGGTCGGCCTGGCCGAGCAGTTCGGGCTCGCCTACACCCCGACGTACGGCATCGCTTATACGTTCTTGATCATGGTGCTCGTCTTGGCGATTCGACCGCAGGGGATCCTGGGACGGCCGACATGAACACTCTAGCGCAGGAGAAGACAACGTGAGTGCGGTGGCGCCGCCGAGCACGGCAGTGGGCACGTTGGCCAGAGGGCGAGCAGCGCAGCGACGCTACCCGCTGCGACCGCAGCACGTGATCGTCGCCCTGCTGCTGCTGATCTACCCGCTGGTGGCCACCGATTTCTGGACTCTGCAGATCGGCGCGCAAGCGCTGCTGCTGGGCGTGATCGCGCTCTCGCTCATGTTCCTGGCCGGCTACGGCGCAATGGTGTCGCTGGCGCAGATGACGGTGGCCGGGCTTGCGGCCTACATGATGGCGATCTTCGGGGTCAGCGCGATTCCGCTGAGCCTGGGCTGGCCCTGGTGGATCGTGGTCCCGCTGTCGCTGGTTATCGCCACCCTGTTCGCCACGTTCGTGGGTGCGCTCTCGGTTCGCACCGAGGGCATCTACACGATCATGATTACGCTGGCCATCGGCATGGCCGTGTTCTATCTGGCACAGCAGAACTACACGGTGTTCAACGGCTTCGACGGCTTCAAGGGCTTGGAGCCCCCGGTGCTGTTCGACGTGAACTGGCGCGGGCCGCTCCCGTTCTACTATCTTTGCCTGACTGTGGCCGCGCTGTGCTACTTCGCGGTCCTGTACCTATCGCGCTCCACGTTCGGGCTCTCCATGCAGGCGATCCGCGACAACCCTAGACGCATGCGGGCCCTCGGTTTCGACGTAAACCTGCACCGCATTGCCGCCTACGCCATCGCCGGATTCCTCGCCGCGCTCGGCGGCGTGCTGTTTGCTTGGTACAACGGGCGCGTGTCGCCGGGATCGATCGGCATCCATTCCATCATCGGCATCTTGATCATCGGCGTAATGGGCGGCCTCAGGCATCCCATCGGGCCGTTCGTTGGTGCCATCGTGTATGTACTGATGCAGACCTTCGCCATCGACTTCATCGACCGCGAGCGATTCAACACGCTCATCGGGACCGTGTTTTTGCTCACCGTGTTGTTCTCATCGGACGGTTTGCTTGGCCTGTGGGACGGGATGCAGCGGCGGCTGACAGCGCCGCGGGCGCGCCGACAGCGTAGCGCTGTACCGAGCGAGGAGGGGTGAGCGATGCAATCGAGCGCCGGGGGTAGGGTGGGCCCCCGTCGGCCGAACCGGAGACCCACCGCCTAACGATATGGAGGAATCCACCATGAAGCAAACGTTCAGGACAACTATGCTGGCTGCGGCGATCGCCATCAGCGCCGCATTGGGGACTGGTGCGGGGGCACAGGAAATCAAGGTTGGGGGGCTCGCGACGCTCGAAGGGCCCTTCGCGGTGCCGGGACAGGACAGCATGCGCGGCATCGAGATGGCTCTGTCCGAGGCGAACTACACGGCTGGGGGGAAGAAGATCACGTTGATCAAGGCTTCCTCCAACGCCAACCCGGACGTCGCGGTGAACGCCGCTCGCAAGCTCGTGGAGCAAGACAAGATCGACATTCTGATCGGACCTCTCTCGGGAAGCGAGGGTCTGGCAGTGAAGGACTATGCCAAGACTCAGCCCAACACGACATTCGTCAACGGCTCTTCGGCGGCGCAGGACACCACTCTTCGCGACCCGGCGCCCAACTTCTTCCGCTTCTCGACCGACGGGGCGCAGTGGATGGCCGGGCTGGGCGAGTACGTGTACAAGAACAAAGGCTTCAAGAAGGTCGCTGTGGTGGCGGAGGACTACTCCTTCCCCTACACCCAGGTGCTGGGGTTCATGCTCCCGTTCTGCCAGGCCGGGGGCAAGGTGCCGGAGAAGTTCTGGGTGCCGCTCGGCAACAAGGACTACAGCTCGGTGATCGCCAAGCTCCCGCAGGACGTCGATGCGATCTACGTGGCGCTAGGCGGGGCGGACGCGATCAACTTCCTGACGCAATACCAACAGGCCGGCGGCAACAAACCTCTGATCGGCGGCTCGATTACCGTGGATCAGACCGTGCTCGGCAGCAAGGGGCACATTCGGGATTCGGTCATCGGGGTACCCGCCGCCGGCCCGATCGCGGACTCCTGGGACAATCCCAAGTGGAAGGCTTTCGTGGCTGCCTACAAAGCGAAATTCCCGGACGGGCTGCCTTCGCCTTCGCTATTCGCACACGCCTATTATGTCGAGACCAAAGCCGTATTGGCGGCGCTCAACCAGGTCAATGGCGACCTGTCGGGCGGGCAAGCCAAGTTCCGGCAGGCGTTGTCCAAGCTCAAGCTCGATACGCCGACCGGGATGGTGACGCTGGATGAGAACCGCAACGCCATCGCCGACATCTTCCTCACCGAAGTCGCCGTTGGCCAGGGCGGCGTGCTGTTCAACAAAGTGATCAGGGTCATTCCGCAGGTGAACCAGACGTTGGGTACGGACAAGGCCAAGTTCATGGCGCTCGGCCCCGTGAGCCGCACCAACCCGGAGTGCAAGTGACCCACGCAAGCGGCGCAGCCGCGCCGTCGTCCTGGACCCCGGCCTACGCCGGGGTGAGGACACAGGGCTGACGCGAAGCATGGCAGAAGCGCCCGCCCGCATGGCCTCCTACGCCCTCCGCTTGGAGGGCGTGGGGCGCCGATTTGGCGCGCTGGTCGCGCTCGACGATGTCTCGCTCGAGATCCAGCCCGGAGAGCGCCGCGCCATCATCGGCGCCAACGGCGCGGGCAAGACGACGTTGTTCAACTGCATCACCGGCGACTTTCCGCCGACCACGGGCCGGATCGTGTTTTTTGGCGAGGACATCACGGTGTTGCCGGCTTGGGAGCGCATCCGCCGCGGCTTGCGGCGCACGTATCAGAACTCGCTCCTGTTCAGGAATCTGACGGTGGTCGACAACCTGTACCTCGCAGCCCGCGGCATCGCCCGCGGCCGGCTGTCGCTGCGGCGGCCGGCGGCGAATGATCCCGCATACGAAAGCGCCCGTGAGCTCGCACATTACGCCCGGCTCGAACCGCTTGCTGCACGCTTGGTTTCGGAGCTGTCCCACGGTCAGCAGCGACAGCTGGAGATCGGCATGGCGCTGGCCGGGGCACCGCGGCTGATTCTGTTCGATGAACCCGCCGCTGGACTTTCGCCGGCCGAGAGACGAGAACTGATGGCGCTACTGCGTGCACTGCCCTCGCATACGGGGTTTATCTTAATTGAGCACGACCTGGATATCGCGCTATCGGTGGTCGACTACGTCACCGTGATGCATAACGCGTGCATTCTCAAACACGGCACACCCAAGCAAATCGAGGGTGATCCACAAGTACGGGCCATCTATTTAGGGGAACGGCATGGCTGAATCGCCGAGCCGAGCAGGGGCCGAGCCCATCCTCCAGGTCAACGACCTGCACACCTACTACGGTCACGCGCACGCGCTGCAGGGTGTGACCTTGACGCTGGAGCGCGGCGTTCTCGGGGTGGTGGGGCGCAACGGCATGGGCAAGTCGACGCTGTGCAACACAATCATGGGACTGGTGCCGGCCACGAGCGGGAGCGTCAAGGTGCTGGGTCAGGAGCTCCTCGGGTTGCCGTCCCACCGCATTGTCGGGACGGGCGTGAGCTACGTGCCGCAGGGCCGGCGCGTGTGGCCTTCCCTGTCGGTAGACGAGCACCTGCGGCTGGCGCTGCGCAAGCGTCAGGGGCCGTGGACCATCGAGCGCGTATACCAGGTGTTCCCGCAGCTGGGGGAGCGTAAGCGCAATGGCGGGGCAGAGCTGTCCGGGGGCGAGCAACAAATGCTGGCAATCAGCCGAGCACTGTTGGCCAACCCGCGGCTGCTCGTGATGGACGAGCCCACCGAGGGGCTGGCGCCCGTGATCGTGGGCCAGCTGGTGGCGATGCTCAAGCACCTGGCGCAGGAGGGGGAGATCTCGGTGTTGCTGATCGAGCAGAACCTGGGCGTGGCAACTGCTCTGGCGCCTCGCATCGCCGTCATGGTGAACGGCCGCGTCGCGCACGAGACCAGCGCGGTGCAGATCGCCTCCGACCGGGAGCTGCAGCAGCGCTTCCTCGGCGTACGCGCGCTGCAGGGCGAGGAGGAAGCGCCGACGGAGGCACTGGCTCCGTCTGTGCCTGTGGAGGAATCCGTGCGCGTGTTCCAAGTGCGGCGAGCGAGTCAGGACAGGGGAGATCTCGGCCTGCTCGCGGCTGCGCCCGCTTTCTCGGCCGAGCGCGCGCCGACGCTGTGGTCGACGGCGAATCCGCTGGCCGAGCACCCGCCGGAAAGTGAAGAGGCCGCGCGGGAGGAATCAGCGGCGCGCGGTGCGGCGGGTGCAACGCTGGCGGCGGCGACGCATATCTCCGTCGGCGCCGTCGTGGGGCGCAACGCCTACGTGGCAGGAACCTTCGACACCAAGGCCCGCGAGCTCAACTTCATCAAGAGCTGCCTGGAGAAGCTCGGTATGCGTGCGGTTACGGTGGACCTGTCCACCAGCCGACGGCCGTCGCCGGCCGATGTCGGCCCGGGCGAGGTCGCGCGCTTCCATCCCAAGGGCATCCGCGCGGTGTTCACCGGCGATCGAGGCACCGCGGTGCGCGCGATGTCCGAGGCCTTCGAACGGTTTATCGTCACTCGGCGCGATCTAGCCGGGCTGATCTCGGCCGGCGGTTCGGGCGCCACGTCCTTGGCCACGCCCGCCATGCAGAGGCTGCCCGTCGGGGTACCCAAGGTGATGGTGTCGACCGTCGCCTCGGGCGACGTCAAGCGCTATGTCGGTCCGTCGGACATCTGCATGATGTACTCGGTGACGGATGTGTTGGGCATCAACCGCATTTCCGAGCAGGTGCTATCCAACGCGGCGCACGCGTTAGCCGGGATGATCGCCTGGTCGCTGTCCACCGGACGCCAGGGCAGCCGGCGCGAGACCAAGCCGGCACTGGGGCTGACCATGTTCGGCGTCACCACGCCCTGCGTGCAGGCGGTCACCAAGCTGCTGGAAGACACGTACGACTGCCTGGTGTTCCACGCCACCGGCACCGGCGGCCAGTCGATGGAGAAGTTGGTGGACTCGGGGCTGCTGGCCGGCGTCATCGATGTATCGACGACGGAGGTGGCCGACCTGCTCATGGGAGGCGTGTTCAGCGCCGGGGAGGACCGGTTTGGCTCCATCATCCGGACGCGCATTCCGTATGTCGCCTCCTGCGGCGCGCTGGACATGGTCAACTTCGGGCCCATGGATACGGTCCCGGAGCACTACAAGCACCGGAATCTGTACCAGCACAACCCCAGCGTCACGCTGATGCGCACCACGCCCGAGGAAAATACGCGGATGGGCCAGTGGATCGCCGACAAGCTTAACCAGTGCGAAGGCCCAGTGCGCTTTCTGATTCCTGAAGGTGGCGTTTCCTTGTACGACCAGCCGGGGCGGCCGTTCTACGACCCCCAGGCGGATGCTGCGCTGTTCAAGAGCATCAGCGAGAACCTGCGCGTAACGGGTACCCGCCGGCTGATCCGGCTTCCCTTCAACATCAACGACCCGCCCTTCGCTGCCGCGCTGGTCGAGAGCTTCCGCGAGATCTCTCGTGGCCTGGCGGCGGCTTGAGTTAGGAGAGAGAGGAGGAACGCCATGAGCGGAGCAACCATCGGCTGGATCGTTCTCGGTCTGATCGTTCTCGTCGTCGTAGTAGTACTGGTGTTTTGGCTGCTGTCATGGCTATACCGGCGCACATCGAAGGAGACGTCCTTCGTGCGCACCGGCTTCGGCGGCCAGAAGGTCGTGATCAATGGCGGCGCTCTGGTGTTGCCGATCATCCACGAGGTGATCCAGGTCAACATGAATACCCTGCGCCTGGAGGTCCGGCGCGGACGCGAATCGGCGCTGATCACCCGTGACCGCATGCGGGTGGACGTGGTGGCGGAGTTCTACGTACGCGTGAAGCCCAGCCCGGGGGCGGTGGCCGACGCGGCCCAGACGCTGGGCAGCCGTACAATGCAGCCCGACCAGCTGCGCGAGCTGCTCGAGGGCAAGTTCGTCGACGCTTTGCGCTCGGTGGCAGCCGAGGTCACCATGGAGCAGATGCACGAGAAGCGCGGCGACTACGTCAAGCGCGTGAAGGCTGCGGTGGCCGAGGACCTGCTCAAGAATGGTCTGGAGCTGGAAGCGGTTTCGCTCACCGGGTTGGACCAGACCAACATGGAGTTCTTCAACCCGTCCAACGCGTTCGACGCCGAGGGCCTGACCCAGCTCACCGAGCAGATCGAGCGGCGCAAGAAGATCCGCAACGACATCGAGCAGGACACGATGATCCAGATTCGCAACAAGAACCTGGAGGCGGAGAAGCTCGCCCTGGAGATCGACCGCGACTCCGAGTACGCCCGCCTGCAGCAGGAGCGTGAGCTCGAGGTGCGGCGCGCCGTGCAGCGGGCCGAGCTGGCGAAGGAGCGGGCGCTTCGGGAACAGGAGTCTGAGCAGGCGCGCATCGAGGCGCACCAGCACGTCGAGGTCGCCAAGATCCTGCAGGAACGGGCGCTGGACGAGGAGCGCATCTCCCGCGAACGTCAGATCCAGCAGCTCGAGATCGAGCGGCGCAAGACGCTGGAGCTGGCCGAACAGGAGCGTGCTATCGCCATCGCCGACAAATCGCGCGAGCAATCAGAGGCGCAGGCCGTCGCCGACCTGGCTCGGGCCCAAGCGGTGGCCGCGGAGGAGAAGGTGTTCTCCGCACGCGAGATCGAAGTGGCCCAGCGGCGCAAGGAGATCGATCTGATTGGAGCGGCCCAGGAGGTCGAGCGCGAAGCCATGCGCCTGCAACAGCTCGCCACGGCCGAGAAGCACGCGGCAGGGGACCGGGCTGCCGCCCGCCGCACGGCGGCGGAAGGGGAGGCCGAAGCCGACAAGATCCGGGCGGCTGCGGCCAAGATCCGGTACGAGATCGAGGCCGTGGGGACGCGTCAGATGAACGAGGCACAGAACGTCCTGACCCCCGATTCACGGGCCACGGCGATCAGAATGAAGCTGCTCGACAAGCTCGACGCCATCATCCGCGAGAGCGTCAAGCCGATGGAGAAGATCGAGGGCATCAAGATCCTGCAGGTCGACGGACTCGGCGGCGGCGGTAGCCGGGGCGACAGCGAGGGCAGGGGCAGCATCGCCGAGAACGTCGTAAACCAGGCGCTGCGCTATCGGGCGCAGGCGCCTCTGATCGATTCGCTGCTCAAGGAAATCGGCATCGCTGGCGGCGATATCAACAAGCTCACGAACGTGCTCGGCGAAGCAACTGCCGAGACGCCGGTCATCTCCGGCCGCGGAAAGCCTCGGGAGTGACTAAGAGAGGAGAGAGGAGAACATGGTCAAGGTGTACACCTCCAGCATCATCGACGCCCCGGCCGATCGGGTCTGGGCGCACATCCGCGACTTCAACGGTCTGCCCAACTGGGTGCCTGCGGTGGCCGATAGTCGCATCGAGGGCGGCGTGCCGGCCGACAAGGTGGGGTGCATCCGCAACTTCAATCTCAAGGATGGCGGCAACCTGCGCGAGCAGTTGCTGGCGCTGTCGGATTACGACTACAGCGTCACCTACAACATCTTGGTTTCTCCCATGGGGGTGCAGAACTACGTCGCCACGCTGAAGCTGGCACCGGTCACCGACGGCGACCGCACCTTCGCCGAGTGGACCGCGGAGTTCGACTGCGAGCCGGGCCGCGAGCAGGAGCTGGCGGAGGATATCGGCAACGGCGTGTTCCAGGCCGCGTTCGACAACCTCAAGCGTCAGCTCGGGGGCCGTTAACGGCCGGTGAATGAGTGAATGCGTGTCCAAAGTCTCCCGCAGCACGATCATCGATGCGCCGATCGAGACGGTCTGGGCCCTCCTGCGCGATTTCAACGGCCACGACCGCTGGCACCCAACGGTGGAGGAGAGCCACATCGAAGGCGTCCGCGCGGGCGACCAGGTCGGCGCGGTGCGCAGCTTCAAGCTGAACAGCGGCGCGCAACTGCGCGAACAATTGCTCGAGCTGTCCGATCGCGACCACACCTACACCTACTGCATCCTCGATTCGCCAATCCCGCTGATCGGCTACGTCGCCAAGGTTACGCTGCGGCGAGTGACCGAAGGTAATCGCACTTTTTGGGATTGGCGTTCGAGATTCTCCGCGCCGCCGGGGTTGGAGCCCACCCTCGAGCGCCTAGTTGGAGAGGACATCTACGAGCGCGGGTTCAGCGCGGTGCGTGCCTTGCTGCTGGGACGCACGGCAGAGGCGCAAGACGGAGCCCTGCCAACACGCGCACGACCCCGTGTCCTGGCCGGAACAATCCGGTGCCACGCCATTGTCGTGGACGCGCATGGCGGGGCGGACTCGCTGCAATGGCGCGGGATCGAAGTTCCGGCGCCCGCCGCGGGCGAAGTCCGAATCCGGCAGACGGCGATCGGCGTCAACTACATCGACGTGAACATTCGCGCCGGCCGCTACGCGCAGTTCCAGGCGCCGCTGACGCCGGGCGTGGAGGCGGCAGGCGAGGTCGTGGACGTGGGGGAGGCAGTAGTCGGCATCCTGCCCGGCGACCGCGTTGGCTACGCCTGCCTACCGCCGGGAGCCTACTGCCAGTACCGCAACTTGCCGGCGGACCGGCTCGTGGAGCTGCCTGCCAACGTGAGCGATGAGGCCGCCGCTGCGCTCCTGCTCAAGGGCATGACTGCCGAATATCTGCTGCGGCGGGCGCACCGCGTACGGCGGGGCGACGTGGTGCTGGTTCACTCGGCCGCCGGTGCTACGGGCATGCTGCTATGCCAATGGGCGAAGCATCTGGGCGCGACTGTCATCGGGACGGTGGGCAGCGAGGACAAAGCGCGGGTCGCCCGCGACAACGGCTGCGATTACCCCATCGTGTATACGCGCGAGGACTTCGTCCAGCACGTGCGGGACATCACCCAGGGGAGGGGCGCCGACGTCGTGTTCGATGGCGTCGGCCGCGATACGCTGATGAAGTCGCTGGACGCGTTGGCTGTACGTGGGCACCTGGTGAGCTACGGGCAGTCCTCGGGCTCACCCGATCCGTTGGACATCGGCCTGCTCACGGCGAAGTCGGCCAAGCTTTCAAGGCCGGCGGTGTTCCACTACACCGCAGACCCCGGAGAGTTGCGTGCCAGCGCCCACCAGGTCTTCGAGTTGCTGGCCCGCGGCGTGCTGCGAGCGACGATCAACCAGCGTGCTCCTCTCGCGGAAGCGGGACGCGTGCACCGCGACCTCGAGACCCGGCGAACAACGGGTTCCAGCATCCTCATACCGTAGGACCCAAGCGGTCCCGGTCACGCTGCCGCGGTGCTCGCGTCCGCGCCCTTCAGGATCTCCCGCAGCACGTAGGGCAGGATCCCGCCGTTGCGGAAGTAGTCCACTTCGATCGGCGTATCGATTCGCAGGATGACTTTCACCTCGCGGCGTGAGCCGTCGCTGCGCTTGATCGCCAACGTGACGTCCTGTTGCGGCTTGATATTTCCTTCCAGCCCGAGGATGTCGAACTCCTCGTCGCCCTTGATGCCAAGCGACTCAGCGCTATCGCGGCCCTTGAACTGCAGCGGCAACACGCCCATGCCCACCAGGTTGGAACGGTGGATGCGTTCGAAGCTGCGCGCGATCGCCGCCTTCACGCCGAGCAGCAGCGGTCCTTTCGCGGCCCAGTCGCGCGACGATCCGGTGCCGTATTCCTCGCCGCCGAACACTACTGTGGGGACGCCCTGCGCGATGTACTTCATCGCCGCCTCGTAGATGGATAGCTGCTCCCCGCTCGGCTGGTGGATAGTGACGCCGCCTTCGATGCGCGTGCCGTCGGCGTTGGACGGGAGCATCAGGTTCTTGATGCGCACGTTGGCGAACGTGCCACGCACCATGACTTCGTGATTGCCGCGCCTAGCGCCGTAGCTGTTGAAGTCGGCTTTCGCTACCCCATGCTCGATCAGGTATTTTCCGGCAGGTGAAGTGTCCTTGATCGAGCCGGCGGGACTGATGTGGTCGGTGGTCACGGAGTCTCCGAAGATGCCCAGCACCCGGGCGCCGACGATATTCCCGACGGTCCCCGGCCGCATCCCGAACTCCGCGAAGAAGGGGGGTTCGGCGATGTAGGTCGACTTGGGCCAGTTGTACACCTGGCCGGAGGCCGACGGCACGGCATTCCACATCGGGTTCCCCTTGACGAAATCGCCATAAAGCCTGCGGAATACCTGCGAGTTGGTCGCGTACTTCATCAACGCATGGACCTCCGCGCTGGACGGCCAAACGTCGCCGATGAACACCGGCTTGCCGTCCTTGCCCTTGCCCAGCGGTTCCGTCATCAGATCCTTGCGGACGGAGCCGGCGATCGCGTAGGCGACGACCAGCGGCGGCGAGGCGAGGAAGTTTGCGCGGATGTTGGGGTGGATGCGCGCCTCGAAGTTGCGATTGCCCGACAGCACCGCGCAGCATACGAGGTCGTTTTGGACGACGGCCTCCTCGATCGGCTCCGCCAGCGGGCCGGCATTGCCAATACAAGTGGTGCAGCCGTAGGCCGAGAGGAAGAACCCGAGCTGCTCCAGGTAGGGCAGCAACCCGGCCGCCTTGAGGTACTCGGTCACCACGCGTGATCCGGGCGCGAGCGAGGTCTTGACGTGCTTGCTGACCGTCAGCCCCTTGTCGACGGCCTTCTTCGCCAGTAGCCCCGCTGCGATCAGCACGCTGGGGTTGGAAGTGTTGGTGCACGAGGTGATGGCGGCGATGAGCACGTCACCTGCGCCGATGTCGATGCCGTCCCTGGTCTTGAGGCGCTTTGTCAGGTCTCCGGGCTTCTTGGCATAGCCGTTTTCCGCCACGGGGCTGGAAAAGAGCTGAGCGAACGTCGACTTCACCTTGCCGATCTCGATGCGGTCCTGAGGGCGCTTGGGGCCGGCCAGCGAGGGCGCGATGCTGGAGAGGTTCAGCTCCACGACTCTGGTGTAGTCGATCTGGCCCGCCTTCGGCACCCCGAACAGGCCCTGAGCCTTGAAGTAGGCCTCGAAGGCGCTGATCTCATCTGCGCTGCGGCCGGTGCCTTTGAAGTACTCGATGGTGGCGGTGTCCACGGGGAAGAAGCCCATGGTCGCGCCGTACTCGGGCGCCATGTTGGCGATGGTGGCGCGGTCGGGAACAGTCAGGCTGGCGGTGCCGTCGCCGAAGAATTCGACGAACTTGCCGACGACCTTCTCCTTGCGCAGCAACTCGGTGATTGTCAGCACCAGGTCAGTGGCTGTGCAACCTTCTCGCAAGCGGCCCGTGAGGTTCACGCCCACCACATCCGGCGTGAGGAAGTAGACGGGCTGACCCAGCATGCCGGCCTCGGCCTCGATGCCACCTACCCCCCAGCCCACCACCCCGATGCCGTTGATCATCGTGGTGTGCGAGTCGGTTCCGACCAGCGTGTCAGGATAATAGACGCCGTCCTTGCTGTGCACGCCGCGGGCCAGGTACTCAAGATTGACCTGGTGGACGATACCGATGCCCGGAGGCACGACCTTGAAGGTGTCGAAGGCCTGCATGCCCCACTTCATGAACTGATAGCGCTCTTCGTTGCGCTTGAACTCCAGCTTCATGTTGAGGTCCAGCGCGTTGCTGCTGCCGTAGTGGTCGATCTGCACCGAGTGATCGACCACCAGGTCCACCGGCACCAGCGGCTCGATGACCTTGGGGTTCTTGCCCATCCTGTTCGCCACCCCGCGCATCGCCGCCAGATCGCACAGCAGCGGCACCCCGGTAAAGTCCTGCAGGACGATGCGCGCGACCACGAAGGGGATCTCGTCGCTGCGAGGGGCATTCGGTTTCCAGACCGCGAGCTGCCGCACGTGCTCTTCGGTGACCTTCTTGCCGTCGCAGTTGCGCAGCACCGACTCCAGCACGATGCGGATCGACACCGGCAGGCGGGAGATCTTCCCGATGCGCGCAGTCTCCAGCGCGCGCAGCGAATACAGCTTCCCGCTCTTGCCCGGGGCGGGGGTGAAGTCCTGGAGGCTGTCGAACAGAGTGTGAGCCATGACGCGATCCTTGGAGGTAAGTAAGGTGTCTACTGTATTTGCAGCTGCTTGATGTTGATCTTCATGCCGTTGGGCATGATCATGTCCCCGGGCTCCTGGTCAGCCTGGCAGGGCCCGATCCACTTCGCCTCGATGAGCGTGAGATTCTCACTCGTGCCCATCAGTGGCGGGGAATACTTGGTACGGATCTCTCCGCGGTAGGCGCGGTCGAACTCGCCGCTGAACACCGTGTGGCTGGTGGCGGTCGTCTCGCCGATCTTGCACACAGAGTCGCCCACGATCTTGTTGCCCTCGCGCCGGATCTGCTGCTTGGAACAGGCCTGCCGCGCGACGTTCTCGCCCATCTGCTGGGCCATGTCGTCGGTCTTCTGATCGATGCACATCTGCAACGTCTGCGGTGGATGCTTGGTGCTGGTGCGCGAGATCTTGATGTCCCACAGCCCGGACTTGCGCTTGGGCAGGTCGATCGCCAAGGCCTCTGCGGCCAACGCGATCACCGCCACCAGGAGTGCGATCGATCCAAGCTGCTTGGTCATCTTTGGCCTCCATGCGAAAAGCCGTAGACGCGAAGGGGGAAATCAGGGGCTCAGACGAGAGTTTGCTGTCAAATGACGAAGAGATCGACGAACTCGTTCACCGGCGTCGCCTCGAGCCACTTCTGATCTTGGCACAACTCCAGGATCGCGTGCGACTGTTTCTGCGGGTAGCGACGCGCGAGATTGGTCTTGAACTTCGCCTCGAGCACCGGAATCCCCTCCTTGCGCCGGCGCCGGTGCCCAATCGGATATTCGACGGCGACCTCGTCGATCTTGGCCCCGTCCTTGAAGTGCAGCGTGATGGCGTTGGCGATGGAGCGCTTGTCGGGGTCCAGATAGTCTTTGCTGAACTGCATGTCCTCGACGCATTCCATCTTGTCGCGCAGGGCATCGATGCGCGGATCGCGCGCCACGTCGTCCTCGTAGTCCGCCGCCGTCAGGCGCCCGAAGATCAGGGGCACGGCGATCATGTACTGGATGCAGTGGTCGCGGTCGGCCGGGTTATCGAGCGGACCCTTCTTGTCGATGATACGGATGGCCGACTCGTGCGTACGGATGACGATCTTCTGGATCTGATCGAGGCGATCCTTCACCAGCGGATGCAGCTTCATGGCGCACTCCACTGCAGTCTGGGCGTGGAACTCCGCCGGAAACGAGATCTTGAACAGCACGTGCTCCATTACGTAGCTGCCGTAGGGACGCTGGAACTTGAATGGGTTGCCCTTGAACAGCACGTCGTAGAAGCCCCAGGTCTTGGCCGTGAGCACCGATGGGTAACCCATCTCACCCTTCATGGTGATGAGCGCCAGTCGGACAGCGCGGCTGGTTGCGTCCCCCGCCGCCCAACTCTTGCGCGAGCCGGTGTTGGGCGCGTGACGGTAAGTGCGCAGGGGCTGTCCGTCCACCCAGGCCTGCGAGACAGCGTTGATGAGCTCTTCGCGCGTGGCGCCCAGGAGCCTGCTCACCACAGCGGTGCTGGCGACTTTGACCAGCACGACGTGGTCCAGCCCGACGCGGTTGAAGCTGTTCTCCAGCGCGATCACGCCTTGGATCTCGTGAGCCTTGATCATCGCCGTCAGCACCTCGCGCATCAGCAGCGGCCTCTTGCCGTTGGCGAGCGCAGATCGCGAGAGCCAGTCGGCCGCGGCGAGAATTCCCCCCAGGTTGTCGGAAGGGTGGCCCCATTCGGCCGCCAGCCAGGTGTCATTGAAGTCGAGCCAGCGGATCATGGTTCCGATGTTGAAGGCTGCCTGCACCGGGTCGAGCTGGAACTGCGTGCCCGGCACCTTGGCGCCATTCGGCACCACAGTGCCGTGCACCATTGGACCCAGCAGCTTGGTGCAGGCGGGGTAGGACAGTGCCTCGAGCCCGCACCCGAGCGTATCCATCAGGCACAGCCGGGCGGTATTGAAAGCCTCTTGGCTAGCGATCTCGTAGTTGAGGACGTAGTCGGCGATGTCGACCAGGACCTTGTCGGGATCGGGGCGGATGTTGGAGATGGGGGCGGACATTCACTTTCTCTTCTCAATCGGCACCCATTTCAAACCCTCCGGCCCGATGTAGTTGGCGCTCGGACGGATGATCTTGCCGTCCGCGCGCTGCTCGATGACGTGAGCCGACCAGCCCGCGGTGCGGCTGATCACGAAGATGGGCGTGAACATGGCGGACGGGATGCCCAGCATGTGATAGCTCGTGGCGCTATACCAGTCGAGATTGGGAAACATCTTCTTTTCTCGCCACATGACTTTCTCGACGCGCTCGGAGATGCCGAACAGCTTCATGTCCCCGGCGTCCTGGCTCAGCCGGCGCGCGACTTCCTTGATGACCTGGTTGCGCGGGTCGGCGATGGTGTACACGGGGTGCCCGAAGCCGATGATGATCTGCTTCTCCGCAACGCGCCGGACGATGTCCGCTTCGGCCTCATCCGGGGTGTCGTACCGGCCGATCACATCGAAGGCGAACTCGTTGGCGCCACCATGCTTGGGGCCCTTCAACGCGCCGATTGCACCGGCGATGGCGGAATACATGTCCGACCCGGTGCCGGCGATGACGCGCGCGGTGAAGGTCGAGGCGTTGAACTCGTGCTCGGCGTAGAGGATGAGCGAGGTATGCATGGCGCGCACCCACAGCTCCGGAGGCTTCCTGCCGTGCAGCAGATGGAGAAAGTGGCCGCCGATGGAATCATCGTCGGTCTCCACATCGATGCGCCGGCCCGAGTGCGAGTAGTGGTGCCAATATAGAAGCATCGAGCCGGAGCAGGCCATCAGGCGGTCGGCTACGTTGCGCGCCTCCGTTACTTTATGGTCCGGATTCTCCGGCAGCACCGAACCGAGCGCGGAGCACCCGGTGCGCAGGACGTCCATCGGATGGGTGTTGGCGGGGATGCATTCCAGAATGTCCTGCACCACCGCCGGCAGCCCGCGCAGCGCCTTCAGCTTCTGCTTGTAGGCACTCAGCTCCGCTAGGGTAGGCAGCTTGCCGTGCACCAGCAGGTAGGCGACCTCCTCGAATTGCGCCTGTTCGGCGAAGTCGAGGATGTCGTAGCCGCGGTAGTGCAGGTCGTTGCCTTGGCGGCCAACCGTGCACAGCGCGGTGTTGCCTGCCGGGACGCCAGACAGGGCGACCGACTTTTTGGGCTTCGGAGTCGTGGCGGCGGTCGTAGCGTCTGAGCTCATCGCTGCTTTTCCTTGGCGAATAGTTGGTCGAGCTTCGCCTCAAAGCTGTGGTAGTCGAGGAAGTCGTACAGCTCGGCGCGGGTCTGCATGGTGTCGAGCACGTTCTGTTGAGTGCCGTCGCGGCGGATCGCGCGGTAGACGTCGAGCGCCGCCCGATTCATGGCGCGGAAGGCCGACAGGGGATATAGCACCAGGCTGACATTGGCGGAGCGCAAT
>JBGPOV010000035.1:0-33463 GCA_041488255.1 Gammaproteobacteria bacterium
AGACCCAAAGCGGTATTATTCGGCCCGTTCTCGGAGGGTTGGCAGAGCGGTCTAATGCGGCGGTCTTGAAAACCGTTGTGGGGCGACCCACCGGGGGTTCGAATCCCTCACCCTCCGCCAGATATGCTTCTTTCCTGAGTGCATAACAGTATCGCCAAAGTGCAGTAATCAATTGATCTTGCAACTGAAATCAGACTGACTTAGAGTCGGATCATGGCAAGCAAGTGGCGACTCGGTGCGCTGCCACGCACGAAAAAGTGGCGACTCAAACGGTACTCGGGAAGGGGTGTCTTATGGCGATTTATCTACTGACGGCCTGGCAACTGGGGCCCGTACTCGGACCCTAAGTCTGAGCCGATGCCCGAGCCCGTGCGTGCACCGCAGCCAACGATCAGGCCCAAAGCTCAGCCGCCGCGAATAATGACAATCAAGGAACTCGAGGGCCAATACGCCGGCGTCATTCCGTGCCGCGTGAACAAGTAGGCCGCTTTCATTGACAGCGACTACAACCTGTTTCTTGCCAGAAAAGCTATATTTGGGCACGCGGTCGTTTGACGGTCTGATTCGAGGCTCCCGGCCAGGGACAGCGCCGATTCACGGCATGTTGATCTCCACGTGGTCGAAGCGTATGTCCATCAAGGCCTCGGGCCGGGGGCTGGTCGTGCAGTTCGCGACAAAGGCCATCGAATCTAACCGCTTGAAAGCGACGCCAGGCTGGGCGCCGTCCGACACAGTGTAGGGAACCGCAACCACTACGTTGGCGCCACGCTGGAAGAGGAACTGCTTTTTCGCTTGATCCCATGCAACAAAGAGCCTGACAGGCACACCAACGCCGACCTTGCCGAGGGACACGGGGCTCCCCGGAAGAGGGGTCGCACCAAGGCAGGACTGGTTTGTACACTGGACAACATTCCCAATGATCTCCAGCACCTTCGGCGCGTCCGTGGAATTTGAGACGCGGAAGACGCTAACGTCAGCGTGCACGTCACCGGTTGCATCTCCGGGCGTCGGAGTACCGGTGTTGAAGAAGAAGCCTCCCACCAGCGCCGCCGCGTACGTCGCTGACGGGTTCCCCCCGCACCCGGTGCTTTCGAAGTTCAGTACCTGAACGATCGCGCGGATCGCGTGGATCGCGTCCGGGTTGACGAACGCCAGGCGGAAGCCGCCGAAGGCCGTGCCGGTGTCCGAGCCGGTGCCGCCGTACGTGCGCGAAAACAATCGGAGACCACTACCTTGGACCATCCTGACCCCCTCGGTCACGCGGCCATCGCCCCCAGTAAATTGATCCCCGAACCACTTACCCGGATTTATGGGGGGGACAGTGAAGTCATCGTACAGCGACACCACCGGAACCGCGGAGAGGGTATATGTCCCTTGGAAGATTTGCTTCGCACCGGTTTGGACCTTGGTATCGACGAGAGTCCAGGTGGCTGCGGTGGCTGCCAGCTTCAGGCTATCGGTGTGCACGCCCCCTCCGGAGCCGACGTGCAAGCCGGTGGCGGTGCCCGACAGGTCGAGGGTGTTGGCGTTGAAGAGCAGACCGGCCGCACTAAAGACCACCCCGCAGTCAGCGCAGGTCGTCTTGAGGCTCACGCTGAAGGTAGCGACGTGAAACACTCCCGGGTGGCCGGTGACGGCGGCGCCGAGGGTGAAGGTTCCATTGGCCACGCCCGCCATCGAGGCCGGACTCGTTTCGTCGAACTGAATGTTGACTTCATTCCCCGTGGTGAAGCCGGACGCGACATCGACCCCGGCGAGCAGCAACGTAAGCGCGGTGACGACCATTACGGATACGGACACGAATCTCTTCTTCATCTCGCTGCCTCCCCACATCGCGGCACAGGTTAAGTTTCTTCGCTGGAATTACTTAGGTGCCCCTAATTATCGGTTACCCTTGCTACCTTGCTTACTACTAACTTACGCGATTGCCCGTCGTTAGTCTGCGCGCTCCCAATCAGCTCATCGAGGCGATGACGGCGGAGCAGCCTGGCTGAGTCTACGCCTTCGCCGAGTCACCGGCAGCCTCCACACCTCGATGCGATAATCGCACCTCATGTAGAGTCAGGACAGGCGATTTTCCTTGCGCCGGATTGGACGCACGAGTACGAGAAGTAACTTCAGCAAAAAGCGTCCGGTACGTCGACCTTGACCAAGGGGCGCATTGCCGGGCCGGACAACGGGCTAGCCAGCCGAAACGCGGCGACGCCGACATGATTAAGTCTGTACAACCATGATACTGATGGGCTCAGAACAATTTCGAAAGGGTTGGTGGCCGGACGGTTCTGCTCCAGCCCGAAACGCAGACCGTCGAGTGCAGATTCTGCTGGGTAACTTTCGGGTTGATCGCGGCAGGTGTGCGGTTGTGGTCTGGGACGTAGGGCTGAGACTGCGCAGACGGGGAACAGCCAACTAACAGGAGGAGGAGTAGAAGCCAGGTACGCATGCCGGGAGTATGGCACGGGATACAGACTTGCCAGAGGGGAGGTTTGTCCGGACGCAAATAGACAGGTTCCTGTAAGTCGCGTGCCCTCGAAGCATGCCTACCTCAACTTGATAGTGCCGCTCGCGCCGCACTAGCGACCGTTCGTCAGTTCCCTCTTAACCTCATGCATGGGGGTGCGTTAATTGGACTCCGCGGGGCTGGAGCGGATGCGGACATCCCGGCATGCGGGCAGGCGAATCCACACGCGCAGACGGGTCGGTCACCGATGTGAGTAACGGCGTAAGGAGCAAGGAACATGAGCCAGATTGTATTGCCAGGTGGACAGCTGTTTGGGCTGGACGCGTCTCTAGTTCCAGCGAGACAGCAGCCGTTGTCCGCGCCTGCGGCGCTACCCCTAGAGATGCTGGAGCATGGGGCCTATTACGCGGGGAAGCTTGGTGTCACACCGGCGGTCGCGCGCTGGCACGCCAAGAAGCGGCGCTTTGTGTTTGGGGAATTCGCCCTGGGCCGGCAGTGCGTGAGATCTGTTGCGCATGGTGCTGACACCGGGATAGAAGAGCGGTTTGTTCCGCTATCAAGGACTGAGCCCAGAGACACCCACCGCGTCAGCGACTACGCCTTTGAAACCGCCGCCTAAGATGCGACACATCGCGGAGATGGAGTCACGTGTTGTCGACATAGAACCCCAGCTCGAGCCTGCCCGGCGGGTACCCTCTGCGCGTCGTGCTGTGGCGCGCGCTCACCAGGAGCGGTAGCGCGTTCGAACGACGCAGGGAGCAAACTGAGGGGGTTTCCTGGCCATCTACCTCCGTAAAAGGTGGCGACTCAACCGGGACTCCTGGGCCCACCCGTGCCGAGATCAAGCATCCGCACGGGGCTTGACAGACTCACCCTCCGCCAAACAAAAAGCCCCACGCTTCGCGGGGCTTTTGTTTGCTGCTGCGGTCCCGACCTCAGAGCAAAGCCTTGGCGGCTGCCATGGCCGCGTCCATGTCGGGCAGCTCGGTGATCTCCGGAACGATCTGCATGTAGCGCACGACGCCGTTCTTGTCGGTGACGATTACGGTGCGCGTCAGCAGGTGCAGCGGTGCGATCAGCAGCCCCGTGCTCATGCCGAACTCGGCGGTCTTATAGTCGGACAAGAAGACCATATTCTTGGCCTTGGCGGCATGTGCCCAGCGCGCCTGGGCGAAAGGCAGATCCATGCTGACGGTAACCAGCTCGACGCTCTGCCACAGCGTCGGATCCTTCTCCACCAGCTCGTGCGTCTGGGCGTTGCAGGTCGGCGTGTCGAGCGAGGGCACGACGTTGATGATTCGCACCTTGCCCTTATTGTCCGCGATATTCACGGGAGCCAGGCCCGCACCGGTCAGCGTCGCCGCCGGCAAGGGATCGCCGACTTTGATGGCAGCACCCGTAAGCGGCAGCGGGCTGCCTTTGAACATGACAGCGTGGCCGTCACCGGCCTGAGCATTGCCCGTGTTCACCGGGATCTGCATCGCTTCATCCGCGTGGACGGCTGCGGACAACCCGAATAGCGCGGCGGCTAGCCCTGGAACGAGAATGGTGAGTCGCATGGTTTCCTCCCTGGTGTTGTTGGGGTGAGTGTGACACTAATGACCGGGCGACCGGAGGCGCTCGTCAAGTTGTCGTGACTGCCCAAAGTTGTCTGCGGCCGCGGGCGCTGCCGCAGACAGTAGTGTCTACCAAACTGCTCGCGCCGGCAAAGGGAAGATGTCCTGCCCGGGCCGGTCACCCCATCGGTCCTGGTGCGCCGGCTTGGCCTTGTGCAAAAGAAACTGTGCAGGGTGATGAACCGGAGTACATCTGAAGCGTGTAGGGGCTTTCGCGCTCGTTCTACCTGCGACCCCGTTTGCGCCCGCCCGGCGAGTCGTCCGCGCCCGGATCCGAGCTACGCCGCGCCGAACGGTGTGGGCGCCGACCCGTCGCGCGCACGCGCCTACCCGCCGGCCGTTTGGAATCCGGCTCGGCGGGATCCGGACCGCGCGGCTACTAGCGCCGGCGCTTGGAGCCGTTCCCGGCCGTGGCCTGCTGGCGCAGGCGCTTATACAGCCGGGGTTCGGCGGACTTCAGGTAGGAGATCACCTGAAAGTCGCCGCGCGTGATCTTGCGCACGTCGATCTGATCCACGTGCACCAGGCGCAACAGCTCCTGCACGGGTTTGGGCATGGTGCGCCCGCTTTCGTAGCGAGAACCCCCGCTCTGGGTCACGCCGATACGGCCCCATAACTCCTGCTGGTTCAAGCCGAGACGATGGCGGATCATGCGAGGGTTGGAGAGCTTGTCGCTAGCTTTCATCTTGATGTCATATCCACGCAGTTGAACACACAGCGCAAACCAAGCCGCGCTTGATTTGTTGGGCTCCGATTATCGCCGGAAAGTTCCGGACACTGTATGACATAGTGCAACATGACGCCGGGGAGCGCCAGTGTGCTGGCTGGGGGCTGACCGCTTCGGCGTTGATGCCGGTCGCATGGCGGGAGATCGTCCCAGGCGCCGACGCCTTGGGTTGCACGACGGCGACAGCCCGAACCCGATCCGGAGCTGTCCGTGATGGGCCACCAGGTACCAGACCAGGGAGCCGGCTCAACCCCTTGCAAGGCGACACTACGGCAAGCGGAAGGTGACCAGCACGCCGGAGTCCTTCGGGAAGGTGTTGTAGGGATAGCCGAAAAAGGACGCGTAGTCATCCCCGGCGAGCCCGCCCCAGCCGGTCTCCACGGCGATGTACTGCTTCCCGTCTTTGCCCTTGTAGCTGATGATGCCGCCATTGTGGCCCTGGCCGTTGTTGTGCTTCCATAGCTCCTTGCTGGTCGTGGCGTCGAGCGCGCGCAGCCAGCCGCGCGGATCGGGCACGAACAGCAGGTTCCCGGCCGTAGACAGCAGGCTCGCCAGCGGCGGTTCGGGGAACTCCACTTCCCACCTCTTCGCGCCTGTCAGCGGATCGTTCGCCGAGATGTGCCCCCGCACCTTGCCGTCGGGCGGATTGACGAGGTTGAAGTCGGCGCCGATGTTGAGCTGCGCCATCGGCTCCAGGATCGGTGCGGCCTTCTTCACCGTCAGGTCCATGCACCACTCGTTGCCCACCTTGTAGTACAGGCCGGTCTTCGGGCTGTAGCTCCCCGAGTTCCAGCTGATGCCGCCGGCGATGAACGGGCACAGGTTCTTCTGCTCGCCCTCGGCGAAGTCGCGGCGCCCGGTCAGCTCACCAGTGCGCGGGTCGATGTCCTTCACGAAGTTGATGTTCTTGACCAGTCGCCACACGTTCTGCACGCTGGCTTTGCGGTCGTAAACGAAGATGAACCCACCCTTGTTCGCGTGCACGATGTACTTCTTGCCGCCGCGCTCCATCATCACGAACTCGCCCACGGCGCTGTCGAAGTCCCAGGCGTCGTGGGGCAGCTCCTGGTGGTAGGCCTTGAGTTCGCCTGTGTCCAGGTCGAGGCCAACGACGGTACTGGTGTAGAGGTTGGTCCCGGGGCGCGCGCCCGCGGTCATCCAGTCTGGGCCCGACCAGTCGTACAGCGGCGCCGGGTTGGCCGTGCCCCACCAGACCAAGTTGGTGTCGGGATCGTAGCTCCCGGCCATCCAGCCGCCGCCGCCGCCTGTCTTCCAAGAGTCGTTACCCCAGGTGTTGCGCGCGTCGGACTTAGTCCCGTCGTTGCCGCCGACGGTGTAGAACTTCCACACCTCCTGGCCCGTGCCGGCGTCCACGCCGAAAATCGGGCCGCGGTAGGGCCATTCGCCGCCCTGGGCGCCGATAATGACCTTGTCTTTCACGAACAGCGGTGCGCCAGTAAAGCCTACGGTGAGCTTCTCGGAGTTGATCAGCTTGGTTTCCCAGTTGAGCTTGCCGGTCTTCATGTCGATGGCAACCAGCTTGCCGTCCAGGGTGCCCATGTAGACGTTGCCCAGGCCCAGCGCGACGCCGCGGTTGTAAGGTGAATGGGTCTGCTTGGACACCAGGTCTTCGTTCAGCTTCTGGCGGTAGTACCAGATGACCTCGCCGGTCGACCCGTCGAGCGCGAACACCTGGTTGTAAGGGCCGGAGTAGTAGAGGATTCCGTCCGCGGCCAGCGGCATGGACTGCAGACCGCGCACCGCGCGCGGCATGACGTGGGTCCACGCCACCTGCAGCTTGCTCACATTCTTGGTGTTGATCTGGTCGAGCGCGCTGTAGTGCCAGCTCTTGTAGCTGCCGTGGTAAGTGAGCCAGTCACCCGGATATTTGTCGGCGTTGCGGATGCGCTCGTAGGTCACCTCGCTCCACACCTGCCCGGCCAGCGCGGCCAGCACAACCGCCAAGAGCGTGTTGACGGCGGCTGCGAGCCCCTGATGCCATCGCTTCATCGAGATTCTCCTGTGTGCAAACATGCTCCGGCGGTAGGCGCGGACCTATGCTCGGCCGCGCGCTACCATCAAGGTCGTTGTGCGGCGACGCCTCTCAGTGAGTGCGTCCCCGCTCAACGATCGGCGAACTATAGTGGAGCGGGCCGCACATTTCAACCGGCGATGCCGCGGAAACGCGCGCTAGTCAAGGACTTACGACAGGCAGGCAGAGCGGCGAGAGGGGGAGGGGCTGCGCCAGCTCGGTGGATGAATGGTTGGCTGTCGAACCGTGACTGCGCGTTGTGACCCCAAAACGACGACGGCAGCCGCGCGGCTGCCGTTGTGACCTAAGCGGCCGGCATTCGACCGGCCCGCTTCGCCGCCGCTCACTTCGCCACTTGGCGCTCCCTCAATTCGTCGAGGGTCTTGCAGTCGATGCACAGCGTCGCGGTCGGACGCGCTTCCAGGCGCTTTAGACCGATCTCGACGCCGCAGCTTTCGCAGTGGCCGTACTCGGCCATATCGATCTTGGCGATGGTCTCCTCGATCTTCTTGATCAGCTTGCGCTCGCGGTCGCGGTTGCGCAGCTCCAGCGCCATATCGGATTCCTGGCTGGCGCGGTCATTGGGATCGGCGAAGATGGTGGCCTCGTCCTGCATGGTGTGGACGGTGCGGTCGATGTCCTGGCTCAGCTCTTCCTTCAGCGTGCTGAGCATCTTGCGGAAATGGTCAAGCTGCCTGGGATTCATGTACTGCTCGCCCTTCTTGGGCTGGTAAGGCTTGAACTGAGTGTGAAATTCAGCAGTCATCGTGGACGCTCGTTCCCGCAAAAAAGTCGCTTTAATAGCAGAAAACCACCGCCCCTGCAAGCAACTTTCGAACCCATCGCCGCACGCTGCCGCGGTGCGCGGCGCCAGCAGGGCAGTTGCGGCAAATTGACCCGTTCGCGCGCAAACATTATAGTAGCGCGCTTCCGGGGTGTGACGCAGCCTGGTAGCGTGCCTGCTTTGGGAGCAGGATGTCGGAGGTTCGAATCCTCTCACCCCGACCAGCCTGCCCTCGACCGTGACATCCGGTCGCCCCTGCCCGTAGCTCAACCGGATAGAGCACCAGCCTTCTAAGCTGGGGGTTATGGGTTCAAGTCCCGTCGGGCAGGCCAGAATCGATTCCCGCGCGGGCCACACCCCGCGCGGGCAGCGAAACAGCGGTGGCTGTAGCTCAGTTGGTAGAGTCCCGGATTGTGATTCCGGTTGTCGTGGGTTCGAGTCCCATCAGCCACCCCACCTATTCAAACAGTTGCGCGGGTGCCCTGCGCAAAAAAGCGGCGTTGTCTAATACGCTGTCTAATATGCGGGCTGCGTTTTGGCTACAGTTCTTAGCCGCGGGCAATTTCTTACTAACAACTCAAGCATCGCGCTCCCGCGTCGCTGCCGGCGCGCACAACGCGCCGTCGCTCTTCACAGCGGCGCCACTAGTCTAGTACTCCGGTAACTTGTTCCAGACAGTGGCGGCCAAATCTTTGCGATTGGCGTTGCGATTTGGGTTCGCAAAGTGGCGCGAGTAGTCAATCTTGTACCGTTGATCCAGGAAGGGAAGTCCTATCGGAATTGCGTTGTTCAGGTTCACGAGCACGCTCGCGCGACCATCTGCCCCTCGTTGGGGCGCCGGTAGTAGTCCCTGCCAATATAGGTCTACGGGTGCTCCCCTCCGCAAGAAACTCTTTACGTAGGCATCCGGATCGACGTCCGGTCTCATTAGTCCGGGACCGAATAGCTCTGTAGCTGGAGCCTGCAAGTCAGTGAGATCCGCAAACCAAACGCGGGTAAAGTCGTGGCCGACCATGAAGCCGCCGAGACGCAGGAGATCGGAAGCCTGGCCACTCGGATCTTTATCTGGACCAAGGAAACGATCGGTTGAGCCATTATGCACAAGGAGCCAAGCTTCCTCGGCGGTCCCCGCAGAGAGGTACTGCCTCACCTTGCAGTTCTTCTTCTCGATAGCTTCCTTGACCCACAAATGCGGTTCGCGCGGCACAATGATCTCGTAGATAACGCCGAGACGCTGCCCGCGGCTGTTGAACCTTTCCAAGATCTCACTGCGAGTTATGTACCTGCACTCGACGGCTGCGCGCCTACCCTCGACGATGAACACTGCGTCGGGTCTGTCGGTAATGCTGGGGTCGTGCCGTGGCTCTATTCCGCGTGACCTGAGCGCGCGAGCCAGGGCGTAGAGGGCGAGACGTTCCGATGTTGTCCAGCTTGATCGCATCTGCGAATTGTACTCGCCGGGGAAGCGCAGGATGACCTGCGGGCCACCAAACAAGAAGGCTGGGTCGGAGGACAACGGCTTAACATGACCAACTCAACAATTCCGGCATGGCAGTCGGTCTTGCGGTGGCTCGCGTTGATACCGATTGCCATCATTGCCTACATTCTGGCTTACACCGTCTTCTTCTATCTCTCTCGCTGGAACCTACGCTTGATCACGTCAAGCCCGGAGGCGTTCGCACCATTGTTTGGTTTGCCGGCGCAGCGGGAGCGGTCGGGATGATCGTGAGCGGTGTAATTACTGCTCCTCGCTATCGAGGCTTCGTCGCGTTCGGGCTCATGGTTCTTGACGTTGTGGTGGTAACGTCCGTGTTGGTGTTGACTCTCATCGGGCGGATTGGGGACCGTCCTATCCTTGAGGTCGCCTTAGAATTTGCCGGCAATATAGTCGCGGGCTCCGTCTGCGTATACTTTGTTGTAAAGACCCTTGGTTGGGGCTCATCGGCTCCCGTCTCCGCACTCTGGCGCTCATGACTGCGGCCCGTCTCGGAGAGACCTAGTTCAGCAACATCAAAATTACGGTTTAAATGATCTATTCCATTAGACGGCTTGCCGTGATCTTGGCTGCCGGTGCTTGCTAGCTGGCTGAAACCATGATTACCCTGCGGGCCGTAGTTCTGCAGCGCGGTGCGAAGCGCTTGCTGGAGGGCGCGAACCTCACCGTGTTCGCCGGCCAGAAGCTGGGCATCGTTGGCCCCAACGGCAGCGGCAAGAGCAGCCTGCTGGCGCTGGTGCACGGGGAGCTCCACAGCGACGCAGGCGACGTGGACATCCAGCCCGGGCTGACCATCGCACACGTGGCGCAGGAAACACCGGCGGCCGTAGACGCAGCTCTAGACTACGTGCTGGATGGCGACCGCGAGCTGCGCGAGATCGAAACCGCCATCAGCGCTTCCGAGCGCGAAAATGTCGTCGCAGATAGGCGCGGCGCAGACACAGCGCATGGCGAACACGCTCACGGCCCTGAGCACCTCGGCGATCTGCACGAGCGCCTAGCCTCCATCGGCGGCTATGGCGCCCGTGCCCGTGCCGCGCAGATTCTTTATGGCCTGGGGTTTGCGCAGCCCGATCTGGCCCGGCCCGTCGCCGAGTTCTCCGGCGGCTGGCGCATGCGGCTGAATCTCGCGCAAGCGCTGATGACGCGCTCGGACCTGCTACTGCTCGACGAGCCCACCAACCATCTAGACCTGGACGCCGTGCTCTGGTTGGAAGATTGGCTGTCCCGCTACGGCGGCACGCTGCTTCTCATTTCCCACGACCGTGAGTTTCTCGACAACACGGTGGACTACATCTGCCACCTCGACAACCGCATGCTCAAACTCTACAAGGGCAACTATTCCGAGTTCGAGCTCCAGCGGGCGGCGGGGCTGCAGACGCAGCAGGCGGCCTACGAGAAACAGCAACGCGAGATTGCGCATCTGGATTTGTTCGTCCGGCGGTTCCGGGCTAAAGCCACCAAGGCGCGCCAGGCTCAGAGCCGGCTCAAGGCGCTCGAGCGGCTCGAGCGCATCGCGGCGGTGCGAGCGGCCTCGCCCATCAGCTTCCGCTTCCGCGAGCCGGTGCACGCCCCTCAGATCCTGCTCACACTCGACGGCGTGGACACCGGCTACGCTGGGCTTCCCGTGCTCCGCGGCGTCGACCTCACGCTCAGAGCAGGCGCGCGCGTCGGACTGCTGGGGGCGAATGGGGCCGGCAAGTCGACCTTGGTCAGGACGTTGGCGGGCGAGCTGCTGCCAGTGGCGGGCGAGCGGCGCGCCGGCAAGGGGCTCGAGATCGGCTACTTCGCGCAGCATCAACTCGACCAGCTGTACCCCGAGGACTCGCCGCTTCAGCATCTCGCGAGGCTGGACCGCCGCGCGCGCGAGCAGGATCTACGAGACTACCTGGGCGGCTTCGACTTCGGCGGTAAGATGGCGGACTCGCCGGTGGGCCGCTTCTCCGGAGGGGAAAAATCGCGCCTCATGCTCGCGCTCGTCATCTGGCGGCGTCCCAACCTGTTGCTGCTGGATGAGCCCACCAACCACCTCGACCTGGACACGCGCGAGGCCCTTACCATCGCCCTGCAGGAGTTCGAAGGGGCGGTGGTGCTGGTGTCCCATGACCGCCACCTCCTGCGCGCCACGGCCGAGGACTTCCTCATCGTGGCGCAGGGCTGCGTAGCGCCGTTCGACGGTGATCTGGAAGACTACCGCGCCTGGCTCGCCAGCCGGCGCCGGGATCCGGAGGCACCTGTGACGCCGGGCGTCGCCCCGGCGGTGCAACGCAAACAGCAGCGCCGGCTGGAGGCCGAAGCCCGCAACCGGCTGTCGGCTCAACGCCGACCCATCGAGGAGCGGCTGCAGGCGCTGGAAGCGGAAATGGCCCAGCTTTCCGCCGACAAAGCGCGGCTTGAAACCCTGCTGGCCGACCCTGACATATACGCCGAGCACGACCGGGATCGGATGAAAGCCTGCCTCGCGGATCAAGCTCGCATCAGCGGGCGCCTCCAGGTGTTGGAGGATCAGTGGCTGCAGCTGCAGGAGCAGCTCGAGGCGCTTGAGCTTCCCTAGGAGGGCTCTGCGGGCAGCATGCCTCGGCAATTTCGGCTTTGAGCCGGGGTTTGTGGCGATAATCTAATTGTTTGATTCGGTATCATTGCGCGTCTAGGAGGACAACTTGTTCAAACGCATTGGCCTGTTCCTGATCACCAACCTGGCGATCCTGTTGGTGTTGAGCTTCACTGCCCGCTTCCTGGGCGTGGACCGGTTTCTGGCCGCCAACGGGCTCAACCTGGGCGCACTGATCGTGTTTGCAGCGGTCTTTGGCTTCGGCGGCGCGCTGATCTCACTCGCCATCTCCAAATGGTCGGCGAAGATGATGGTCGGCGCACGGGTAATCGAGACTCCGAGCAATCCCACCGAGCGCTGGCTGGTGGAGACGGTGCGCCGGCACGCCCAACTGGCGGGCATCGGCATGCCCGAAGTGGCGGTATACGAGGCCCCCGAGATCAACGCCTTCGCCACCGGTGCGAACCGCAACCGCGCGCTGGTCGCAGTCAGCACGGGCCTGCTGCAAAACATGACGCCGGACGAGGCCGAGGCGGTGCTCGGACACGAGATCAGCCACGTCGCCAACGGCGACATGGTGACGCTCACGCTGATCCAGGGCGTGGTCAATACCTTCGTCATCTTCCTGGCGCGCGTGATCGGCTATTTGGTCGACCGCGTGGTGCTGAAGAACGATCGTGACTCGGTCGGAATCGGCTACTGGGTCACTTCCATCGCGGCCGAGATCGTGCTCGGGTTCCTGGCCACGATCATCGTGATGTGGTTCAGCCGCCGGCGCGAATACCGCGCCGACGCGGGCGGAGCGCAGCTGGCCGGCCGCGAGAAGATGATCGCCGCGCTGCAGCGGCTGAAGGCCGCCTACGAGCCGCCCACGCTGCCCGCCCAGGTCAAGGCGTTTGGCATATCGGGGCGCCAGGCCGGCGGGCTGGCGCAGCTTTTCATGTCGCATCCGCCGCTCGACGACCGCATCGCCGCGCTGCGCGCCGGCGCCGTCGGCTCGGGCCTAAGCCTGGCGCGCTGATCTCCCTGCCCCCTAAACAACGGCGCCGGCTTCCCCGGCGCCGTTTGCTTTGGTGGTCCGTGATTCGTAACTTGTGACTCGTGTGTTCAGCCTCTCAGAGAGCCCGACACGCTATCACGACGTGCATGTCGATGGATCACAAACCGCGCACGAATCACGGTTGCAAGACCACCGCGGCGCGGCCCGATATCAGCTCGCGGCCACCGCTGTGCAGCGCGAACCGGTACATCACGCGCGATCCCTGGTCCAGGAGCCGCTCCGCCTCCACCAGCAGATCATCCTCGAGCGTGTCCAGATAGGCGACGCGGCACTCGACGTCTCGCAAGCTGGCGAGGTAGCCCACGCGCGGCTGTGCGTCGGCGCCCCCCGAGAGCGTACCGTGCAACGACATGGCCTGTGCCGCATACTCGACGCCGCAGATTGCATGCAACCGGCCGTCGCGGCGCAGCGGATTGTGGGCCGCGCGATGACTGCCGGTCGTGCAGCGGATCCGGGTGTCATCGCAGGACAGCACGCCGTCGAGCAGGCACATGGCGCCCGAATGAGGCATGCGAGCGCGGATCTCGGCCTTGCCCATCAGCATGGCGAGACCACCACCGAAACCGCGCCGCCGGCCGGGTACTCCAGCACCAGCGTCGCGGGGGCCGGCCCGGCCAGCGCGCGCAACAGGGGCAGCGCGCGGCCGGTGGGGTTGCCGCTGCGCAGGGCCTCCAGTGCGGGGTCTTGCATGCGTGTGGGCGCGCGTGCGTCCACTTCGGTCTGCACGTCGAGGCGCGCGAAACTGGCCGACGTTGCCTGCGGCGCGATCAGCAGCGCGGTGCCCAGCGTCCCCGTGATTGGCCGCGCCGCGTGCAGCGGCTCGGGGTAGGGTAGATCGTAGGAGATGAGCAAGACCGGCTGGGCTTCGGTGAGGCAGTAGGCACAGGCTTCCAGCAGGCCGGCGATGAAGCTCCAGTCGAAGCAACACAGGCTGGTCGAAGGCGCCTGCGAGCGCAGCGCGATGCTCCAGTACCCGGCCGGAGCATTGTGCACCGAGTTGTGGAAGCGAGTGGGGGAGACGTCCCGCTCGGCCGTGGCCAGGGCCTCGCAGATCTGGTGAATCACCTGACCTTCCCCGCCAGAAGAAGTGAACACCGAGGCCAGCGTGTCGGGGCGCCGCACACTGCGGGCCAGCGCGTCCAGCCCCGCAATCAGCGCCAGCTTCACCGACAGTCCGGTGCGGCGGCGCTCGACGGCCGGCAGCACTTCGGGCGGCGGCAGCAGCACCTCGCCGGGAACATAGGGCACGACCCCGGTCAGGATCGGGCGGCTCGCCGGCCACCCGCACAGGCCCGGCCCCAGCAGGCCCACGCTTTCCACGAAGACCTGCATTAGACAGCCCGCATCAGTGGACCCGGCCGAACACCAGGCTGCAGTTGCTGCCGCCGAAGCCGAAAGAGTTGCTCATCACGCGCCGGGGCGCTTGGGCAGAATTGTCCCGGAGGTAGCGCACGCGCAAGCTAGGATCGACGCGCCGCGTGTTTACGCTGCCGGGCAGGAACTGCTCACGCATCGCGAGGGCGCAGATGACGGCCTCGGCGATGCCGGCGGCACCGAGCAGATGCCCGGTCGCCCCCTTGGTCGAGTTGCACGCAGCGCCCGTCCCGAACAGATCGTAGACCGCCTTGTCCTCGGCCGCGTCGTTGCTGCGCGTCGCGGTGCCGTGCAGGTTGATGTAGTCGATCTCCCGCGGTACCAAGCCAGCGCTGGTCAGCGCCCGCTCCATGGCCGCGCGTGCGCCCGCGCCCTCCGGGTGAGGGGTCGACATATGATGCGCATCGCTGCTCTCGCCCACGCCAAGCAGTTGAACCATTTCCGCCGGCTCACGCTCCTCACTGCGTTCCAGCAACGCAAATCCGGCGCCTTCACCTATGGAGATGCCGCTGCGCTCGATGTCGAAGGGGCGGCAGGCAGCGCTCGACAGCAGCTCGAGTGAGGCAAAGCCATAAAGAGTGGTCAGGCAAAGGCTGTCCGCTCCGCCCACCACTGCCGCGTCGCACAAGCCTGCCGCGATCATGCGCGCGGCGGAGCCGAAGACCTTGGCGCTGGAGGAGCATGCGGTGGACACGACCACCGCCGGCCCCTGCAGCCGGAGCTGCGCCCGTACGAAGCGTCCGAGCGAGAAGTTGTTGTGCGTAGCGGCGTAGTCGAATCCGCGCGGCAGCGCGCCGCTGCGCGCATCGCGATGCCGATAGGCCAGCTCGGTCTGGAACAGGCCGGAGGTGCTGGTGCCGAGGAACAGGCCGATGCGGCGCGCACCGTAGCGGCGGCACGCCTGCGCCACGGCTGGCTGGAAACCGTCCTGCGCCAGCGCCAGTTGCGCCAGCCGGTTGTTGCGGCAGTCGAAGGCTGCGAGCTCCTCATGCACGGGGGCGAGCTGTGCGTCCGGGACCTGGCCCACCCAGGTGTCGAGCCGCACGGACTCGAAGGAGCATGGCGCCAGCCCGGAGCGCCCGGTTCTGAGCGCTTCGAGGTGCGCGCGCAGGCCGATGCCGAGGCTGGTTGTCAACGTGAACGCGGTGAGGGTCAGGGGCTTCAATCGTGATCCAAATGACGGACGCGGGACAACCTGCGCCCCGCTATAATAGCGCGGTGTGAGGGGACGAAATTGCAGGCCGAGAGAGTCAGGGGTATGGACCGAGAAAAAACCATGAGCGCCCAGGAACGGGAGCTCGCCGAGCTGATCGTCGCCACCCTCAACCTGGACATGTCCGCCGGCGAAATCTATCCCGACGCTGCGCTGTACCGTGAGGGGCTGGGCCTGGATTCGATCGATATTCTGGAGATCGCGCTCGCCGTGTCCAAGACCTACGGCTTCCAGTTGCGTTCCGACGATAACGACAACGTCAAGATCTTCAGCTCCCTGCGTAGCCTCAATGAGTATGTCCAGCGCAGCCGGACGAAGTGACGCGGGCACGCGGCGCACCGGCGCCATCGCGCTGGCGCTGGTTGCGGGGCTGATCGGCTACGCCGCCGCGACACACTGGGCCGTGGTGTCGGGGCGTGCTGCTGCACTGGGCCCTGCGCTGGCCCTGACGCCGGTGCTGGCCGGGTTGCTGTGGTTCGCGGTGCGCACGCGCCGGTCGGGTTGGGCCAAGTTGGCTGCCGTCGTAGCCGGCCTGCTGCTGGCCGCGCTGGCCGCACGCCGGGCGGCGCCCTCTCTGAGCTTCCTGTATCCAGTCCCGTCCGTGGTCGTCTACGGCGGGCTGCTGTTGGTGTTCGGCCGCACTCTGGCGCCGGGCCGCGAAGCCTTTGTCACACGTTTGGCGCGCCGTGTGCATGGCACACTGCCCGACGAGATCACCGCGTACACGCGGCAGGTCACCTGGGCCTGGTGCCTGTTCTTCGCCACAATGGGGCTCGCATCGCTGCTGCTGTTTGCTTTTGCACCATTGGAGGCTTGGTCGCTGTTCGTCAACGTGCTCGCGCTTCCGCTCATCGCTTCGATGTTCATATTCGAGTACGTCTACCGCGTGCTGCGCTATCGCCGGTTCTCCCACGTCTCGCTGCTCACCGCGGTGCGGGCGTTCCACGAATTCGGACGCGGCGCCGCGTCGCCCGGTCGCGGTAGCTAGCCTTTGCGCGGCGGCCGCGCGCGCAGCACCCTTTGCGCGCCGCGGTTCCTGGGCCTGCATAGACATGTCAGCCATTGCCTTTCTGGGCCATCGGGACCGCTCCGCCGTGGTCGCCTGGCGCGGCGACCGGCCCATGCGCGTCAGCGACTTCCTGAGCGACTTGGCAGCCGTCGCCGATGCGCTTCCCGACCGCCGCTACGTGATAAATCTGTGCAAGGATCGCTATCGCTTCGCGGTCGGGCTTGCGGCGGCATTGCTCCGCGCCCAGGTGAGCCTGCTGCCGCCTGCGCACACCCCCGAGCTGCTGCGGGCGCTCGAGCACCGGTATGCGGGGCTGTACGCGCTGTCCGACGGCGGCGCGGAAACCGACGTGCTCGAAACCGTCGACTATCCCCAGACCGGGATGGCCGGCCGCGAATCGGAGATGCCGGCGTTTCCTACCCCGCAGCAAGCCGTCATTGCTTTCACCTCAGGCTCCACCGGTGAGCCCACGCCGCACCCGAAGAGCTGGGGTAGGCTGACCCTGGGTGCGGTGTCCGAAGCGCAGCGCCTGGGGCTCGACCGCGCCGGACGCGTCGCGGTGGTGGGCACAGTCCCGCCGCAGCACATGTACGGGTTGGAGTCGACTGTCCTGCTGGCCCTGCAAAACGGCCTTGCCCTGCATGCGGGGCGGCCGTTTTATCCGGCCGACATACGCGTCGCGCTCGAGCAGATCCCCGAGGGCCGCGTGCTGGTGACCACGCCTGTTCACCTGCGTGCGCTGCTGGCCGAGCAGACTCGCCTTCCGCCGCTGCGTCTGATTCTATCCGCTACCGCACCACTGCCCATTGGGATAGCGGCAGAGGCCGAGGCGCGCTACAGTGCCCCACTGCACGAGGTCTATGGCTTTACCGAGGCCGGCATGGTGGCGACGCGACGCACGACGCAGGGGCCGCAGTGGCATGCGCTGCCGGGCGTGCGCTTGTGGCGTGATGACCAGGGCATCCGGGTCAGCGGTGGCCATGTTCCGGCCGAGGTCGGCGCAACCGACCTGATCGAGCTGGAGGATCCGCAGACTTTCTTGCTGCACGGCCGCAGCGCCGACCTCGTCAACATCGCCGGCAAGCGCAGCTCGCTCGCCTATCTCAACCAGCAGTTGGTCGCCATCCAGGGCGTCGAGGATGGGGTGTTCTTCATGCCGGACGAGCCGCGACAGAGCGTCACCCGGCTGATGGCCTTCGCGGTGGCGCCCGGGCTGTCGCGCGAAGCGGTGGTGTCCGCGCTGCGAGCGCGCATCGATCCGGCGTTCCTCCCCCGACCTCTGTGTTTCGTTGACGCATTGCCCCGCGATGCCACGGGCAAGCTCTCGCGGGAGGCGTTGACTGCGCTGGCCCAGGCCGTTGCACGGCGGGGTCCGGAGGCATGACCCGCGCAAACCTACGGCTGCCTGCCGACCATCCCAGCGTCGAGGGCCATTTCCCGGGCGATCCCATCGTTCCGGGCGCGGTGCTGCTGGACGAGATCCTCGCGGCTCTGGAGCGGTCGCACGGGCGGCGGGCGTCGGCTTGGGCGGTGAAGTCGGCCAAGTTTCTACATCCGGTGCGCCCCGGGGACGAATTAGAGATCGAGTTCACCGTGGCTCCAGGCGGAGACGTCCGCTTCCAGTGCCGGATCGGCGCGGTGGAGGTGGTCACCGGGCTGGCGCGCAGTAAAGAGGCAGCGTGAGTCAAGCCTGGCTGGATCAGCGCGAGCGCGGCAGCATCATCGCGATCCGTCTGCTCGTGGGTATCGCGCTGCTGCTGGGCAGGCGTGTGGCGCAAGCGGTTCTCTATCCCATCTGCCTATATTTCTTGGTGTCAGCACCGAAACCCAGGGCGGCTTCGCGCAAGTATCTAGGCCGTGTGCTGGGACGCCCGCCGCGCTTCGCTGACCTGTTCCGCCATTATTTGGCCTTCGCCGTCGTGGCGCTCGACCGGGTGTTCCTGCTCAAGGATCGGGTTGAGCTGTTCGACGCCCAGATCTGCGACGAGGCCATCCTGCAGGAGGTGAGCCGCGCCGGGCAGGGGTGCCTTTTGCTCGGAGCGCATCTGGGCAGCTTCGAGATCCTGCGCGCCGTCGGTACGTCCAGGCATCTGCGCATCGGCCTGGTCATGTACGAGGAAAACGTGAGGATGGTCAACACCGTGGCCAAGGCGATCAAGCCCGCGCTGGCCGACGATGTAATCAGCCTGGGGCGGTTCGATTCCATGCTCAAGCTTCAGGAGCGGCTGCAGCAGAACCAATGGGTGGGCATGCTGGGTGACCGCGCCCTGGATCATGAGGCTCAGGTGCAGGTGCCATTCCTGGGCGAGAACGCCTCCTTTCCCACGGCCCCGTTCCGGCTTGCCCTGATGCTCATGCGACCGGTGGTGCTGATGGTGGGGCTGTACCGCGGCGGCAACCGCTACGACATGCATTTCGAGAAGCTGTTCGAGCCCCATGGCGTGGACCAGGCCAACCGCGCGCGCGCTCTCGAGCAGGCCGTGCGCTTGTACGCGCTGCGGCTCGAGCACTACTGCCGGCAGGCGCCCTACAACTGGTTCAATTTCTATGACTTCTGGGACGGGTCGCGTGCGCCGGCGTAATCTGCCGGCCTGGCTTGTCGCCGTCCTGGTCCCGGCTGCGTTGTCCGCAGCAGAGCCGCAAGCCACCGCGAACGAAAACCCATCTCGGCCGTGGGGCCTCGAGCAGCTCATGATCGAGCTGGGCGAGGTGCAGCACGCCAAGGCGCGCTTCGTCGAGCGCAGGTATCTGAAGGTGCTCAAGTCTCCCCTCGAATTGACCGGCACGCTCGCGTATGACGCTCCGGACCGCCTCGTCAAGCGCACGCTCGAGCCTAAGCCCGAGACCTTGACCGTGGAGGACGACCGGCTCGTGATCGAAATCCAGGCCCGCGCGCGCACGCTGCGCCTGGAGGACTACCCCGTTGTGTGGGCGTTCGTCGAGAGCTTCCGCTCCACGCTCAAGGGCGATCTGGCCGCGCTCGCGCGCTTCTATCGAGTTGCGCTGGAGGGCGGCCCGCAGCGCTGGCAGCTCTCGCTGACGCCGCGGGATCCGAAGATGAGCGCGCTGATCGAGTCCATCCTCATCGGCGGCAGCGGGAGGCGGATCGGCAGGATCGAAATCCGGGAGGCGCAGGGCGATCGCTCCGTCATGACGGTCGTCGAGGACGCTCAGTGAGCGCCGCCGGGCGTGTCGCGGTCCTGGCTTGGGCGGTGCTCATGGCTGGCTGCGCCTGGATCGCGTGGCACGCGCGTTACACCGCCGATGTGAGCGCTTTCCTCCCGCGCACGCCGTCCCCGTCGCAGCAGATCCTGGTAGACGAGCTGCGGCAGGGCGTGGTGTCCCGCCTGATCTTGGTCGGCATCGAAGGGGCACCCGCACCGGTGCTGACTACGCTCAGCCAAGCGCTGGCCGACCGCCTCGCGCACGAGGCGGATTTCGCCTACGTCAATAACGGCTCGCAGTCGCGGCTGGCCGCGGACGGCGAGTTCCTGCTGCGTCACCGCTACCTGCTGAGTCCAGGCGTGACCCCCGAGCGGTTCACCGCCGCCGGGCTGCGCGAGGCGCTGGAGAACGATCTTGCTCTGCTCGGGTCTGCGTTCGGCACGCTGGTGAGCCGCCTGCTGCCTTCGGACCCGACCGGAGAATTCTTGCGCCTGCTCGAGCTGCTCGAGCCGGAAGCGGGCCCGCGAAAACAAGACGGCGTCTGGTTCAGCCCTGACGGCACCCGCGCGCTGCTGCTGCTGCAGACTCGAGCCGCGGGGTTCGATATCGACGCGCAGGAGCGCGCGCTCGCGCGCATACGTGTCGCGTTCGATGCCGCGGCTGCACAGCAGGGCGCAGTGCAAGCGAGACTGCTCGCCACGGGGCCAGGCGTGTTCGCGGTAAGCGCGCGTGCGGGGATCCAACAGGACGTATCGCGCATCTCGCTGTTGGCCGCGCTGCTGGTATCGGTGCTGCTGCTTGTGGTCTACCGCTCGCCGCGGGCGCTGCTGCTGACGCTGCTGCCGGCAGCCAGCGGCGCAACCGCGGGCGTGGCAGCGGTCAGCTTGGCGTTCGGCTCGGTGCATGGTGTGACGCTGGGCTTCGGCGCCACTTTGCTAGGCGAGGGCGTGGACTACGCGATTTACCTGTTCACCAATACCGCACCGGGCAGTACACCACGGCGCAGCCTTGCGCGCATCTGGCCCACGCTCACGCTCGGTGTGCTGACTTCGGCCGTCGGGTTCAGTGCGCTGCTGCTGTCACAGTTCACCGGTCTCGCGCAGCTCGGGCTGTTCTCGATCGTGGGGCTGATCGTAGCCTATGTCGTCACGCGCTACGTCCTGCCCGAACTGATTCCGAACCATTTCGCTGTCCGGCCTGCCGCCGCGCTAGGGTCCGCGTTCGCGTGGCTGGCGGGCCGCGCCGGGTGGCTGCGGCTCCCGCTGCTGGGCCTGGTGGTATTGTCGGCGGTCTGGCTCGCGTCCCTCGGTAGCGCGCTGTGGGACGACCGCTTGGAAAGCTTGAGCCCGGTGGCTGAGAGCGACAAGCGGCTGGACGAAGCGATGCGCCGCGAGCTCGGGGCCCCCGACGTGCGTTATCTAGTGGTGGCTGCGGCCGCTTCGCAGCAGGCCGTGCTGCGGGCAGCCGAAGGCGTGGGCGCCGAACTCGAGCGGTCGCAGCGGGCGGGTTCGCTCGGCGGGTTCGAGTCGCCGGCGCTCATCCTGCCCAGTGACGTAACCCAGCGCGCGCGACAGACGGCCATTCCCGGCGCTGGCGTCCTGCGGGAGAACCTCGATCAGGCTGCGGACGGCCTGCCGTTCCAGCCGCAACTGTTCGAGCCTTTCCTGCAGGAGGCCTCGGCGGCCCGGCAGGCGCCGCTGATCAACGCAGCCGATCTCAAGGGAACCGGGCTGGCGCTGCGGCTGGAGTCGCTGCTCACCGAGCGCCATGACGGCTGGATGGCGATGCTGCCGTTGCGAGCGGTGCGGGAGCCGGCAGCCGTGGCCGGCGATCTGCGCGGCGTGAACGGTGTTCATCTGCTGGACCTGAAAGCCGAGGCCAACGCCCTCTACCGCAGCTACCGCGGCCAGGCCCTGCGCTTCGCGCTGATCGGCGCGGGTGCGATCGCGCTGCTGCTGCTCGCCAGCTTGCGCTCCCCGCGACGGGCCGCGGAGGCGCTGCTGCCGCTGGCTGCCGCGGTGCTGGTGACGTGCGCGCTGCTCAGCCTGGGCGCACGCCAGCTCACCATCTTCAACCTCGTGGGGCTGCTGCTGGTGGTGGGCGTCGGGTCCAACTACACGCTGTTCTTCGAGCGCGAGACCTTCGCTCGCACCGATCCTCAGCGGACGCTGGTCTCGCTGGCGTGCTGCAACGCCTCGACCGTGATCGGCTTCGGGCTGCTGTCCCTCGCGCGCGCGCCCGTGCTTAGCGCCATCGGCACGACCGTTGCGGTGGGTGCGTTTCTCAGTTTGCTGTTCGGCGCCATACTCGCGGCCGGCCGCGCGGCTAGGGGGTAGCAGCCGAGGCCGCGTGCTTGCCGTGCGCCCGCCGCCAGGCGAGCACTGGCAGTCGCAGCGCAAACTCGACGAACAGCCGCGCGTGCATCCAGGACAGCAAGAGATTGTCGCGCACGTAATTGAAGTGCGACACGCCGCCTTCCTCGGGCCTGAAATAGCGCACCGGTGCGGGCAGATTGACCGGCGTGAGCCCGCGCCATACCAGCCGAACGGCTGCCTCGACGTCGAAGTCGAACCGCCGCATCCAGCGTTGCGAGTCCATCACCGCGAGCAGCGGCCGGACCGGGTAGACGCGAAACCCGTACAGCGAATCGCCGATCCCCGCCCACAGAGTCTCCAGATTGGCCCAGCCGTTGGATACCCGCCGTCCGATGACGCGCGCGCGCGGCGCGCTGGCGTCGAAAACGGGCTTGCCCAGGATCAACGCGTCCGGGGCGCGCTGAGAGGCGGCCATGAACTCACAGATACGGTCGGCAGGGTGCTGCCCGTCCGAATCCATCGTCAGCGCATGGGAGTAGCCTTGCGCGGCCGCCTCATGCAACCCGTGCAACACGGCCGCGCCTTTGCCTTGGTTGCGCGGCAGGTTAAACACGCGCAGCCCCGCGTCCCCGGCCGCCATCTCGCGCAGCCTCGCCCCGCTGCCGTCGGTACTGCCGTCCACCACGACCCAAACTGGATTCCAGCAAAGACGCGCCGCGCGCACGGTCTCGAGCACCTTCTCGCCCGGATTGTAGCTGGGGATGAGCACGAGATGCGTCCTGGATACCTCGGCCAGCGGCAGCTGGTGGCCGGGCTGCGCGCCGTTCGCAAGAACCTGTGTTGGGGCGTTCACGCAGCCGGGCCAGGGCGGGGTGAGCCGGAGGGACGCAGCACGGGGGACGGATGCTCGGCCGGCTGACCAACGAGCTCCTGTCGATAGTAGCCCTGCAGCTCGCGCATGACTGCTCTCACGTCACCTTCGACGGTGAACCGCTTGCCGAGCCGGGCGCGGTAGACCAGAGGGAAGGGGGGCTTCTTGAGCAGGGGCCAGCCCTTGCTGAGGAACGGGCTGTCGCTTTCGATGAACACGGTCTGGACCGGCGCACCCGCCCGCTTGGCGATCAGCGCGAAGCCGCCTTTGAACTCGTTCACCGGCCCACGGCGCGTGCGCGTGCCCTCGGGAAAGACCAGCAGAGGCCGGCCTTCGCGCAGCTCCTGCGCCGACAGGCGCACCATGTTCATCGTCGAGTCGTTCCGGATGTAGCCCGCCAGCCGCGCGCCGCCTCCCAGCACGATGTTGTCCCAGATCTCCGCCTTCATGATGCAGACCACGTTCGGCACATGCGCGATGACGAACACGGCATCCAGCAAACAGGGATGATTGGGTGCGATGAGGATCCCAGGTTGGCGGCACAGCGCGTCGAGCGCGGACAAATCCAGCTTGGCCAGCCCGGTAACCCTCAGCAGCGCCAGGAAGGTGCGGAACAGAAAGCCGATGACCTGTTTGCCGACGCCGGCGCGCAGACGCTGCGGGAGCACCGGGTAGAGCAGCGCGCTGACGACGCTCAAGAGCACCCCGCAAACCCCGAAGTAGAGCAAGCAGAGATAGAACCGGAAGTACTCTGACAGGGTGCGGGCCGCGCGCTTGATGATCACTGCATTTCCCCTTCTCTTTAACGGGCGGGCCTACCCATTCCCTGTCAGGGCGGGCCGGCGTAGACCCCGGCCTCGGCCCGCAGGCCAGCCACCCGCTGGATCTCCTCACGCTCATTGTAGAAAGGCGGGCGGGCCAGAGGCAAACCTAGCGCGCGCGCCCGGTCCACGAGAATCTCAAGATACTCCTGCATGTGGCTCGCGGTGAAGGTGTTCGTATCGTGGAAGGTGACTATCACCGGGACCACGCCGTCGATGGGCTGCAGCTTACCCTCCACGATGGCCTGCCTCACCCGCGCCAGGCCGGCTTGGAAGTGGCTGCGCCGCCGCAAGCTGATGTTCCAGCCATAGATCTTGCCGTCGCGTGCGTTGATGTCGGTGAGCACCATATGTAGTCCCAAAGCCCGGTAGGTGGCCAGCGTGCGCTCGTCGAATCGCCAGTAGGGCGGGCGCACGAGCGTGGGCGCTTCGCCTGTGATGGCTTCGATGTCGGCGATGCCGTCGCGCAGCGATTGATCCAGCTCCGCGGGCGTCAGGCGCAGGTGGCTGACGTGGCCTCGCGCCGAGCCGCTGTGCAGGGCGAGCACATGCCCTTCGCCGTGAATGCGCCGCAGCAACGCCTGCCCCGCCGGCCCGCCGCCAGCCCGCGGGTCGCGGGTCTGCACGAAGAATATCGCCTCGATCCCCGGCTGGACCGCGTTGCGCTGCAACTGGTCCAGGATGGCGCGGGTTGGATTGTAGGGCTCCCACGTGCTCGGACCATCGTCGAACGTGAGCAGGAAGCGCACCGGTGTCGCGACCGGCGGCCCGAGGTCGGCGAGCTTTGGCGGGGCCTCTGCGCACGCTGCGCACAGCGCGATGGCGATCGCTGCAACCCCGGCGCATCGCGCGCGTACGATCGCACGCATCAGCAACATGTCGGCGGCCTCGACCCGCCGCCTGCAACGGGTGAGGACCAGCGCGTCAACGGTGAGGCGTCAGAGTGACGCGCGCGTTCCCCAGCGACATCGGCGGCCGTAGCACAGGCCATGGGCGCCCGGGCGCGCCTGGCCGGCCTCACGCCCGAACTTCGACTGGCGTGTCGGGCCTATCGGCTTCCACCGCACGCCGCCGCTGCCGCCAGGCGGCCAGGCTAGCGCGCAGGTTGAATAAGCTGGTGACGTAATACACTGTCTTGAAGGCACCCAGGCTCCAGTGGATCGGCGTGCCGCGGAACAGGTCGCCCGCCAGCAGGCTGACCACCGCCTCCTGCATGCGCAGCCGGTTGCCAGGTTGCATGAACAGCTGGCGGATCGCTGGACCGGTCATGCGGTAGATGAACCAGGAGAAGCTGCGGATGCCGTGGCGCACGCTGCGGTCGAACCGCTTCATGAGCGGCCGGGCCTGGCGCGGGTCGCGCAGCCAGGCGTCTACCGCCTCCGCGCCGAGAAAGGCGCTGTTCATCGCCAGCAACACGCCCGAGGAGAACACGGGATCGACGAAGGCGAAGGCGTCGCCGAGCATGATGTAGCGCTCGCCCAGCATGCGCGTCGCCTGATAGGAATAGTTCCCGGTTGCCGTGACTTCGTTGATGAGCAGCGCCTCGCGCAGCCGGTCGGCGAGCGCAGGGCACAAGGCGATGGTGTCGTGGAGAAAAGAGGTTGGGTCGGTCCGGCGCGATTTCATGTAACGCGGGCTGCATACCGCGCCCACACTGGTGATCCCGTCGCGCAGCGGGATGAACCAGAACCAGCCATGTTCGAACCACAAGATGCTGATGTTGCCTTCCTCCCGGCCCGGAAGTCGCCGGGCGCCGGCGAAATGCCCGAAGAGGGCGGCGGTGTTGTGCTTGCGGTTGCGGCGCTTGATTCCGAGCTGATTGGCGAGGAAGGTGTCGCGGCCCGAAGCATCGATGAAGAACTTCGATTCCCACTGCCGCAGCGCGTCGGTCTCATCGCGCGCGCTCACGCACACGCCGTCCGGGCGGATCTGGACGCCGGTCACGCGGCATTCCTGAAAGGCCCGGGCGCCTTTCTCGGCGCAGTTGTCGAATAGGATCTGGTCGAACTGGGAGCGGCGCACCTGATAGGCGTACGGATGCGACTTGTCCCAGGCATCGCCGAAGTCCAAGGTCACCGGCGCGGGGTGCCGCGGCGATGTCAGCTCGGCGCCGTGCTTGGTGATGCCGATCGCCTCCACCTTGTCCTTGAGCCCCAGCTTCTCGAACAGCGGTAGGTTGAGCGGCAGCAGAGACTCGCCGATGTGAAACCGCGGATGACGGAGCTTCTCCACGATCACCACGTCGCGGCCTCGCTCGGCCAGCAGCGCGGCCGCCGTGGAGCCCGCAGGCCCGCCGCCGAGGACGAACACGTCACACCTTTCGGGCACGCTTTGCCGCTCGTAGATCTCGCCTGTCATCCCGGACACCTCGCTTGACATCGGCACCGCGCCGCTTCCCGCCCGCGCACCCCGCGCGTTCCCGGCAACGCGTGCTGCGGCCGGGTATTATAGGCGAGTAGAGCGGGCCGCCAATGCCATCGCTTTGCGTTCCGCGTTCCGGCTACACAACCAGGGAGGATACTTCATGAGCAAGCGCCTGTTTCTCGCACTCGCATTCCTCGTGGGCTGCGCCAGCACCCCCAAGAGCCTCGACAACATCCCGTTGGTGTGGAAGCCCGAGAAGCAAACTCATGCGACCGCCGGCGCAGCTTCGGTGGAGCTTTTTAAGGCCAAGGTCAAGGTGGCGCCGATGACCGACACGCGCAAAGATCCCCAGCTGATTGGTCAGAATCAGGAGAAGATGCCGGCCAAGCAGGTAACGACCAGCGACAATGTCGCCGCGTTCGTCACGGAGCACTTCAAACAGCTGCTCGGCGGTGCCGGCATGACGATGGTGGACAGCGGCGAAAACGTCATCATCAAGGGCGACGTCAAGCAGTTCTTCGTCACCGAGACGACGAGCTATTCGGGCGACGTGCGCCTCAGCATCGTTGTCACCGATCCCGGCGGCAAGACCCTCTGGCAGGGCATGACAAGCGGAAACTCCAGCCGCTTCGGGCGCTCCTATTCAGCGGAGAACTACTACGAGACCTTGAGCGACGCTCTCACCGCAGCAACCAGCAACCTGCTGCAGGAGCCTGGCTTCGGGGCGGCCGTCGCCCACAAGTAGGTCGAAGTCGCCGCCGAGGCGCTTGATGAGGCCCGCGACAATGCGCGGGCCCTCGCGGAGCGCGAGCTCGTCGATGATGCGGTCAAGCCACGCGGGGCTACTTGGAATGGGGATTGAGGGCCTCACCTTGCAAGATCCCGTTACGCCCACCGCGATCTCGGGGATGCGCTTGGGGTTCACCACATACGCCCCCCGCCCGAGAAGCAGCCGCGTTCAAACCCGAGGCAACGCACGCCCGTCCGGCCCGAGCTTGGGCATGACGAACGGGTGCGCGTGCTCGTAGGCGCGTGCGGCGCGCAGCACCAGCGCGTCGGCGAACTTTGCGCCCACCAGTTGCATCGCCACCGGCAGTCCGTTGTGAGCGAAGCCGCACGGCACGGTGGCGGCCGGCTGCTGGCTCAGGTTGAACGCGTAGGTGAATGGCGACCACTGCCACCACCGCTTCATCTGCGTGTTCGGCGGCACTTCGTGGTTGACCGCAAACGCGGTGGTCGTAAGCTGGGGGGTGACCAGCAGATCGTAGTCGGCATGGAGTTCTGTCATGCGGCGCGCGAAATTCTCGCGCTGCTTCTCGATTTGGCGGTATTCCAGCGCGCTCAGGTGAAAGCCTGGTTGGGCCAACTCCAGCATCGGCTGGTCGCACAGCGCGCGCTGTGCCGGCGTCATCGGTGCGACGGCCATCGCCAGCGCCACCGCCCATAGGGGCTGCATGATGGAGATCGGATCGTCGAGCGCGAGATCGACCGGCTCGACCTGCGCCCCCAGCTCGGCGAAGGCCTGGACGCTCTTCTCCACAAGTTTCGCCACCTCCGGATCGACCTTCGCGTAACCCAGTGTCGCGCTATAAGCGATACGCAGGCCCTTCGCGCCATCCTCCAGTCCCTGGCGGTAGTCGATGTTAAGCGGCGGCGCCTGATACCAGTCGCGGGCATCGGGCCGTGCGATCACTGTGAGCATCAGGGCGGCATCGGACACCGTGCGCGAGATCGGACCCTGATGCCACAGCGTGAGCGCCGGGGAGTGGGGATGCACGGGCACGATGCCCCAGGTTGGCTTGAACCCGAACAGGCCCGAGAAGCCCGCCGGGATTCGGATAGATCCGCCCCCGTCGGTGGCGATGTGCAGCGTGCCCATGCGGAGCGCCGCAGCCACCGCTGCACCGCCGCTGCTGCCACCGGGCGTCATGCGCGTGTCCCACGGGTTGCACGTGGTGCCGGTGAGCGGGCTGTCAGTCACGCCCTTCCAGCCGAACTCCGGGGTGGTGGTCTTGCCCAAAAACACCGCGCCTTGCTCCTTCATGCGCGCCACCGACGCGCCGTCCTCCTCCCACGGCTGGTCGGGATCGATGGTGCGCGAGCCGCGCCGCGTGGGCCAGCCCTTGGTGAGGATCAGGTCCTTTACCGTGGCGGGAACACCGTCGACCAGACCTAAGGGCGCGCCCCGTTGCCAGCGCGACTCGGACTCGCGGGCCCGGTTGAGCGCGAATTCCTCGTCCACCAGCACGAAGGCGTTGTAGATCGGGTGCAGCTTGCGGATGCGCGCGAGCGCCGCTGTCACCACTTCGACCGGTGACACTTGTTTCGCTCGATAGTGCTCGACCAGTTCGGCAGCCGGCATCGACAGGACTTCGTCGGACACGTTCAGCCCCTTGTGCACGAGTCAAGAAAAACGGGCGAGAGAGCGTCCTCTCGCCCGGCCGTTGGCGAAGATGCAGGACACCTTCGCCGGGTCCCCCGCCTCGGATCCGAGAACGGGGGATTGCTACCGCATCACGCTTTCTTGTTCTTGAGACCCTCCAGGACGGCGTCGGGCGTGATTGGCATGTGGCGCACGCGGACGCCCACGGCGTTGTAGATGGCGTTGGCCACCGCCGGCGCAACCACCGTCGATGCCGGTTCGCCCACGCCGCTCGGATGCCGGCCCGATTGGATGATTTCCACATCAAACTCGGGGACGTCCGCGAGTCGGATCGGCTGGTACTCGTGGAAGTTGGTTTGCTGAATGGCGCCGTCCTTGTACGTCAGGCGCTCAGACAGGACCTGGCTCGCGCCCCACAGCGCCGCGCCCGTGATCTGGGCTTTGGCGCCCATGGGGTTGATGCACGTGCCCATGTCCATCGCGATCGTGAGCTTGTCGATGCGGTACCTGCCCGTCTTGGGATCGACCGTGACTTCCGCCACGCCCGCCACCCACGTCGGACTCTGCCGCTCCTCCGCGGAGGATACGGCCAGCCCCATGCCGGTGTTCGGTGGCAGCTTCTTCGAGCCCCAGCCCGCTTTGCCCGCCGCAACGCGCAGGCAGTTGGCGAGGCGCAGCGCGCCACCGACCGTGCCGGACTCGTAGGGAATCCAGGTTCCCTCGTTGGGCCAAGGCAGCGATATCCACAACCGGTCCATGTAGTAGTCGGAGCCCGTGCCCGGGGGGTAGCCGGTATTGGGGATGCCGCGATTGCCGCCCTTGCCGTTGAGCATCGATACGCGGAACTCGAGCGGATCGCGGCCCAACGCATGTGCGACCTCGTCCATGAAGGACTCGACCACGAACATGTTGTAGCTGTTGGACACGGTGCGCAGTGCGCTGGCCTGCACTGCCCAGGTGGTGCGGTCGCTGTCCCAGGCTCTGACGCGATGGTTGGGCACGTAGTACCAGTGATCGCTGCCGCCAATCGACCACTGATCGATGTCCTGCTTCTTCGCGTCCCAGGAATCGAGCTGCAACCAGTCGGTGCCGTACTTCTTGCCCACGAAGAAGCGCGGACCCATCCAACCGCACACGATGTCGTGGTTCATCGAGACCAGCTTGCCGTCCTTCAAACCCGCCTTGAGCTTGTGGTAGGTAGGTGTGCGCGGGAAGCTGGTGGCGAACTGCGTCTCGCGCGTCTGGATGAGCTTGACCGGCCGGCCGACCTCTTTGGAGCAATAAGCCGCTGCGAGGATGTCGTCGTAATCCTGCTTGCCCCCGAAGCCGCCGCCCACGGCGAACTGGTGCACGTAGATCTTCAAGTCCTCGGGCTTCTTGTTCAACACCTTGGACAGGTACGCGCTCAGCGTCATCCGCGCGAAGGAGGTGCTCTGCGTGCCGGTGTACACGTGCCAGCTCCCGTCTCCGGCCTGGTACACCGTGGCGTTGATCGGCTCCATGGTGGCGTGGCAGACCATGTCCGTGCTGTACTCCATATCCAGCACTTTGTCGGATCCGGAAAACGCCTTCTCCACGTCGCCTTCCAACACCCAGGCAGCGCTCTCCTCGGACTTTTCCGAGAGCGCGGAGAACTCCTCCATGATGTCGTTCAGGCTCAGCTTGCCGTAGGGCCCGGGGTCGACTTTGACCTTGAGCGCCTTGGTGGCCTTCATCGCCGCCGGGAAGGTCTCAGCCAACGCGACGACCCAGCCCGTGCATTTGCCCAAGGACTCGTCGACCCTTACCGCCTTGATGAAGCCGGGGATCTTCTTGGCCTCGGTCTCGTCGATGGACTGCACCTTCGAGCCGTAGCGGGTGCGCGGCACCACCAGCGCGCCGTACACCATGTTCGGCAGGAACACGTCCATGCCGTACTTGGCTTGGCCGTTGGTCTTGGCGGGAACATCCAACGCCGGCACCGACTTGCCGATGATCTTGTAGTCGCCGAACGCCTTCAGCGTGATCTTCTTGAAGTCGTCGGGGTAGGCAAACTTCCGATCGATCTTCACCTTCTGAACGATCTCGCCGTAACCGACGGAGCGGCCCGAGACCTTGTCTATCACACGGCTATTCTCCGCGTAGCAGTCGCCGACCTTGGCGCCCAACAGCTTGGCGCCGGCTTCGACAAGCGCGATGCGTCCCGCGGCTCCGGCCCGCGACAGCCGATCGAACTCGGTGGTCACGCTGCCGCTGTTCACCGTGTAGGCCAGCCCGTAGACGGCGAAGTTCTCGACGCTCTCGAGCGGCGTGTCCAGTCGCACGTCGTCCCACTTGACCTCGAGCTCCTCGGCGATGATCTGGGCGAGGCCGGTGCCGATGTGCTGGCCCATCTCGGCCTTGACGATGTGCATCGTGGTCTTGCCATCCGGCGTGATGGTGAACCAGATCGACGGCGTGAAAGCCTGCGTGCCATCGCCCATCGCAGCTTCGGCGTTGCGGCCGTCGACCAGCCCGGGAAGTCCGATACTGAGGAACCCGCTGCCGGCAAGCACCGCGGAGCGCACCAGAAAGTCGCGCCGTGTCAGCAATACTTGAGTCGTGTCAGACATTCTTTGTGCCCTCCTTCATGATCTGCGAGGCGCGCTTGACGGCGCCCACGATCCGGGGATAGGTGGCGCACCGGCACAGGTTGCCGTTCATGCCGTCCACGATCTCCTTGTCAGTCGGGTTGGGGTTTCGGGCGAGCAGCGCGGCGGCCTGCATGATCTGTCCCGATTGGCAGTAGCCGCACTGCGGCACCTGGAGCTCGATCCAGGCCTGCTGCACCGGGTGAACGTTGGCCGGGTCCAGGCCTTCGATCGTCGTGATGAGCGCGCCCTGCGCATCCCCGACCGGGACGAGACAGGAGCGCACGGCCTGGCCGTTCACGTGCACGGTGCAGGAGCCGCACAGGCCTATGCCGCATCCGTATCGGGTTCCGGTGAGTCTCAGCTCTTCCCGGATGACCCACAACAGCGGGGTATCCGGGGGAGCGTCGGAGAAATAGCTTTGTCCATTGATGTTGAGCTGCGGCATAGCTGCAAGGTCTCCTTCGAGGTTAGCTGGCCGGCGTGGGGTTCGCCGGCTGTGGTCGCGCGTGCGGTGCGCGCAGGCTGCCCCGTCCAAAAGGCAGGCCCCGCAATCGGATCGCGGTGCTCGGGACGGACAGCGCTGCGGGTGCTCTGAGTGAACCGCGGCGGGTGTATGGTGCGTACCGACGCCGGCTGGGCTCGCGAGCTTCCCGCCGCTGGCTGCCAGGCGCTGCCAGGTCTTGTTTCGAAGTCTGATGCGTCCTTGCTCCTCCAGGGGACGCGAACGACTCTCTTCTTGGTAGCCGCGGAAACAATACGCCCGTACCGAAGTCGAAGCAAGGGTCTGGATGTGGCTGGTGCCTCCGGGTCGCTCACTCGGCGTCTGAGAGCTGTAAGGGGCCCCTTGAGCTAGATTTTTCGAGATCCGGTTTTCGGGCGAGATATTCGCGGCGCAACGGCAGCTCCTGGTCGGTTGAGGGGCATCGACACCCGCCGATGTGCGAAGCGCTTACAATCGACCTGCGACGGGGCGGCGCGCGCCTCGTCTGGCAATCGGCTTCGCGCCCCGGTCACACTGGACTCCCGGCTGGCACCGATTCATCTGGTGCAAGGCTCCGACGGGCGTGCGCCGAGTGTTTCCGACAACCACCCAACCAGCGACGAGGAGACCCATGGAGCGCAGATCCTTTCTCAAGCAAGCCGCGGCTGGCATCGCCGTCGGCACCGTAGCAGCCCCGGCCATCGCGCAGTCGCAGCCTGCGATCCAATGGCGGATGGCGGCGAGCTGGCCGAAAAGCCTCGACACCCTGTTCGGCGGCGCGGAGCTGATAGCCAAGCGCGTGGCCGAGGTCACTGACGGCAAGTTCCAGATCCGCGTCTTCGCCGCCGGCGAGATTGTGCCGGCGCTGCAAGTGCTTGACGCGGTTCAGGCCGGTACTGTGGAGATGGGTCATACCGCGTCGTACTACTATTTCGGCAAGGACCCGGCGTTCGCCCTCGGCACCTCGGTCCCGTTCGGCCCGACTTCGCGCCAGAGCAATGCGTGGTGGTATTTCGGCGGCGGCGCAGAGGCCATGGCACCCCTGTACAGCGACTACGGTTGCGTCGCGATTCTAGGCGGCAATACCGGCTGCCAGATGGGCGGATGGTTCCGCAAGGAGATCAAGTCGGTCGCCGATCTCAAGGGGCTGAAGTTTCGCATCGGCGGCATGGCCGGCCTCGTGCTCGCCAAGCTGGGCGTCGTGCCTCAGATGATCGGCGGACCCGACATCTATCCCGCGCTCGAGAAGGGCACCATCGATGGCGCCGAGTGGGTGGGGCCCTACGACGACGAGAAGTTGGGTTTCAACAAGGTGGCCCAGTACTACTACTACCCGGGCTGGTGGGAAGGGGGCCCGATGTTGCCGGTGCTGATCAACGAGAAAAAGTGGAATGAGCTGCCCAAAGCCTATCAGGCCGCGCTGAAGGCGGCCTGCGCCGAAGCGAACGTTTGGATGCCAGCGAAGTACGACGCTCAAAACCCCGAGGCGCTGCGCCGACTGATCGCCGGCGGCACCAAGCTGCGCCCGTTCCCGAAATCGGTGATGGAGGCCTCCGAGAAGGCCGCTTACGAGCTTTACGACGAACTCAAGGCGAAGAGCGCGCACTGGAAGCGGATCTACCCCGGCTGGAAGAAGTTCCGCGACGAGCAGTTCCTGTGGTTCCGGGTGGCCGAGGCCACCTACGACAACTACGCGTTCTTCTCGCAGCTGGGAGCTGGGAAGTAAGCGACGCCAAAGGCCCCGGTCTGCAGCGAACACCCGGTACGGTGGGGTTTGTTTTTCCGGGCCCTGGGTTTCCGCTATTGCGATTGCTTGAACTGCTTCTCGAGATCTTCGCCTTCCTGAGTCCCGTGGCTTTCCTCGCCGCCGCTGCGGCTGTCCTGGGGTTTGCCCGGGGTCCCGAAGTCGGGCGGTATGGGGTTCCGCTCGCGCTCCTGCTGCTCGGAATCAGGCGTCGGAATGAAGATCTGGATCTTCGATGGGTCTACGGTGCTCTTCACCAGATGGCCGGTCACGAGCGTCGGGAACGCGATCACGATCCCGACCATGATTACCTGGATCACCACGAACGGCACAGCGCCCCAGTAGATCTGTCCGGTGCTCACCTTGGCGATCGTCTTCCCCGTTA
>JBGPOV010000036.1:0-29913 GCA_041488255.1 Gammaproteobacteria bacterium
CCTGCGGGGATGTGAGGTTGAGCCCGGTCAAGCGCGTAGCCTCCGCGGTCGGTGAGGGCAGCATGGCGATCGCTTTCGTCCACAAATATCTGCAGCAGGACGCGCGGTAGCACTCAGCGAGCACGGTGAAGCGTATGCGTGCTTCCCGGGCCGAAGGTGCTGCGGTCAGCGTCGCGCCCATGCGATGCAGCGGACCTCTTCACACCGGGCCTACGCCCGCTGTTTCGAGGCCACTGATCGCAGACGTTATGCCGCGCCGAACGCCGGGTAGCATTCCTCGCGCGATGGCCGCTATCGGGCTAAGAGGAGACCTTCGAGCGCCCTGGCGTTCAAAGCGAGTTGAGTTGAGGAAGCAGAACGAGAGACATCCCCCCACGACATTGCTGTCAATCGCGGGACTTGGCTTGACAGTGGTCTGAGCTCAGCGTATAGAGCCCGCTGAGATACCAAACAAATCCAATAATTCCGTTTTCCTTTAGAAAAAGAAACCCGATCGCCATCCAGGCGTGGTCCTTCACTGACCTCTACCGGCCCGAATCCTTTCCTCGGGCTAGATAGATCGGGAAATCTGGCGCACACGCGCCACCCTCGGCGTATTCATCGCCAGCAAGCAGCTGCCGTAGTCGACCGATCGGCCACTTGGACCACATCCCGGTGCGATGTAGGGATTGCTCTGCTCGTGTCCGCCGCTCGAGCACGCACTACGAATAAATATTACTTTTCGGACATACGGAGGGAATATGTTTAGGCGAGCCATCATCACCGCGCTCCTGTCGGGCGCAATCATCTCCACTGGGGCCCTTGCCGGAGAAGTCATCAAGTTCAAATCTCATCACAACAACGTAGGGACCAAGTGGGACTCGTCAGAAATGGGGGACGAGCCCGGGCACATCCGGGGTACATTCGAACTCAAAGGCGTGGGTATCCGGTACTCTGGCCCGAGCGAACCGCCCTACAAGATCGACTGCTGGGGTAGCGGGGAGTACTGGAAGGACGGTACGGGGCAGGACTCGGGGTACTGCAAGTTTACCTTCGCCGACGGCTCTTACTTCTACGCGGAGTGGGCCGGCAAAGTAGCCAACGGCCACGATGTGGGAACCGCGGTCTACTACGGCGGCAGCGGGCGCTTCAAGGGCATAAAGGGGGGCGAAAAGTTCGACACCAGGCTGATGGGGGACCGAGGCGCCGTTGAGGTCGAGGGCACCATCGAGCTGCCTTGAAATGTCGGGATTCCCTGTTCTGCGATGCGGGCCCGGAATGACTTGTCTTGACACCCGAACGTCGGCGAGCAACCCAGAGCACGCCAATCGCTCGAGGCTAAGGTCCGCTTTCTGGTGCTGTGGGTCGAAAGCGGACAATGAGAAGCTAGTGCAAGCGAATGCCGCATAACCATCAGTTGCACCGGAGCCGTGGAAGCGCGTTTCGCCCGTTTCCACGGCCCAGTGAACTGGGTCGTTGGGCGTCACGATGAGTAGAGACAGCGCATTTGGTCGTTGCCTTTGCGGCGCGATCGAATTCTCAGTCCGCTTCCCGACGAAGTGGGTTGCTCATTGTCACTGCACGCTCTGCCAACGCGCACATGGGGCGGCGTTCGTCACGTGGGTAAGTTCTCAGACTGAGATGTTCGATGTTTCCGATGCTGAGAGTGCTCTACATTGGTATCGCTCATCTGCGAATGCGGAGCGGGGATTTTGCTTTCGCTGTGGCAGTACTCTCTTCTTCCGCTCTGAGAAGTGGCCAGGCGAAGTTCATATTGCGCGAGCCAATTTTCTCTCAGAGCTAGATCGAAAGCCGCAAGTTCACAGCTTCTATGACACTCATGTGGGCTGGTTTGAGTTCAATGATTCCCTTCCCAAGAAGCCAGCCTCTAGCGAATAGCTGCGCGCACATGCCACCCAACCCACGCATGCAGGGAACAAATCAACAGCGTTGCTTCGCGCCGCTATTGCCCAGCCGCTGATGCGTATCACGTTGGGCGTCCTGAAGATATCCTGAAGGAAGGAGTTCATGGGCTGGCTCCCGTGGGCCTTTAAACTCCTATTACGATATCGACTACCTTTATAATAGTCAATGCTGGTTCGACCCGGCTATAATGCAGGCCAAATGCCGCTACGGAACCCCAAGTACTGCCCGGTCGTGCGCGCGCTCGACGTCATCGGCGACAGCTGGACCATTCTCATCCTGCGCGACCTGTTCCTCGACGGTCCCCGCAAGTTCCGGGACTTCGAGGATTCGCTTCCAGGGATCAGTCCGAACACGCTCTCGGCCCGGCTGAAGAAGCTGGAAGAGCACGGCATCATCGAGCGGCGCTTCTACGAGCAGCACCCGCCCAGGGCGGAGTACGTGCTGACCGATAAGGGGCGCGAGCTCGGCCCCGTGATGAAGTCGCTGCGCGACTGGGGCGGCAAGCTGAAGGGCTGGGCGGGCAACGGCCGGCGCCCATGAAACCCATCGCCGTGAGCTCACCGAGCGCCGGCATTTCCGCTCTGGTCCTCATCCGCGCGTTCGCTCATGCGCGTCATCGCGGTCGTTTAGGCGGCCACAACCCAATTCCTCACATGTGACCGGATCATGAGCTCCATGTTTCGCGTGCCCGAGAGCGCTTCACTTGAATGGCCTCGACGGTGCGTCTCGTGCGGCTCACCGGCGATCGAAGGTACAAAGGGCCACGCAGTCATTTTTGCAGGTATCGGCCTCTCGATTTTCGGTCCTAGCATCAAGCACGACACGAGGCGTCTGGAGTTTCCCATTTGCAGGCGCCATCGTATGATCCTCTTGGCGAAGCGTTTCGGTTATTTCGCATCGTTCCTAGCACTAGCTGTCTTTGGGGGCCTTGCATATGTTGCGTTTTTCGGGCCCCTTGGCCACCTCGTTGCCTCGGTATCCGTCGTGGTGGCCATCGCTTCCCTGATCGGCTTCTTGTATTGTGAGCTGACTGCGCCCGTACGCGTCTGGAACGGAAAGCCGGGCTACATTTGGGTCGCTATCCGCAATGACAACTATGCTCGGCTATTTGCTCAAGCTAACGAAGGTTGCTTCTCGGAGATCCGTTGACTCGATGGGCGTCGTTTGCCTGCCTTGTCGCCCATTCAGATCTAGCAACGGGGCTGGCAAAATAGTCAGCTAGCTTTTGCGTGCAGTGGATGCTGACTCATACCATATTGGAAGAGACTGACTGTAGCCAACCGCGCCCCCGGCCCCTACAATACCCAGGGCGGGAGCTCTGAGCGCGCCCGTCGACCACAACGACAATTCAGCGGAGGAGCCCCAATTGAGCACCGCAACCTACTCGCCCGAGTTCGAGAAGGCGACCTACTCCAAGGTCACCTGGCGTCTGATCCCGTTCCTGTTCCTGTGCTACATCCTGGCCTACCTGGACCGGGTCAACGTCGGATTCGCCAAGCTGCAGATGGGGACCGACCTCAACTTCAGCGATACGGTCTACGGCGCGGGGGCCGGGATCTTCTTCATCGGCTACTTCTTTTTCGAGGTCCCCAGCAACATCATCCTGTCGAAGGTCGGGGCCAAGCTCTGGATCGCGCGCATTATGATCGTGTGGGGGTTGATCTCCGCGGCGATGATGTTCACCGACAGCGCGATGACGTTCTATGTTCTGCGCTTCCTGCTGGGCGTGGCCGAGGCAGGGTTCTTCCCCGGCATCATTCTCTATCTCACCTACTGGTACACGCGCACCCATCGCGCCAAGATGGTGGCTGCGTTCATGACCGCCATCGCGCTGGCGGGTGTGATCGGCGGGCCGGTTTCGGGCTGGATCCTGAGCGCGATGGCCGGGCTCGCCGGTCTCAAGGGCTGGCAGTGGCTCTACCTGCTCGAGGGGGTGCCCTCGGTGCTGGTGGGTGTGTGGGTGCTGTTGTATTTGGATGACAACCCGGCCAAGTCAAAGTGGCTGACCCAGGAGGAGAAGGGCCTGCTGCTCCTGCGCCTGGAGCAGGAAGAAGTGGTCAAGAAGTCGCAGGGCGAGAGCAACCACAGCTTCGCGGACGCCTTCACCAATGCCAAGGTGTGGCTGCTGTGCCTGGTCTACTTCGGCATCGTCATGGGCACCTATGGCATCTCGTTCTGGCTTCCACAGATCATCAAGGAAACCATCACCAAAGTTCCCTGGGAGATCGGGCTGATTTCCGCCATCCCCTGGGCTGTCGCGGCCATCGCGATGGTTTGGAACGGGCACCACTCGGACATCACCGGCGAGCGCCGCTGGCATGTGACGGGGGCCTGCATCATCGGATCGGTCGCCTTCGCGGTGAGCGCCATGCCCGGCGTGGGCGGTTGGGCGGGCATTGCGGCGCTGACCGTCGCCACCGCGGGCGTGATGTCGGCCGTGTCCTGTTTTTGGTCGGTGCCTACCGGGATACTCTCGGGCACCGCTGCCGCGGCTGGAATCGCCTGGATCAATTCGGTCGGCAACCTGGCCGGCTATGTCAGCCCCATGGTGGTTGGCCGGATCCGCGACGCCACCCATAGCATGACGCTGGCGTTGAGCGTGTTGTCCCTGTCCGTATTGACCGCAGGTCTGCTGGCGATCTACGTGACCGGTCTGAAGGCGAGACGGGCGGCAGTGCAGGCGGCGTCGGCCCAGGCCCGGTGATTGCAGCGGACTGATCCCGGCCGATTGACCTGGATCAACTACCCGGCCCGCAACAGCGGTACAGTGAAACGGGGTTTTCGGGCCGTTGTGGTGTTCATCGCAAGCGGCCTCAACAGAAGGAGGCGAAGATGACTGCCAACGTAGGCAACGTCGATCGAATCATCCGCATTGTGGCTGGGCTTGCCATTCTGAGCCTGTTGTTCTTCGTGGAGGGCAACGCGCGCTGGCTTGGGCTGATCGGCGTCGTGCCGCTGGTCACCGGGCTGGTCCGCTGGTGCCCGGCCTATTCGGTTCTCGGCACTAACACCTGCGGGACCAAAGCGGCGACGTGACGCGGCGGGCCCGCCGCGAATCCACCCTTGGGTCCACTCCAGCAGCAATCCTGCTATCACTGCGGGCTGCCAGTGCCCGCCGCTGGCCCGTTCTTCACCCTGATCGAGGGCGAGCGGCGCTCGATGTGCTGCGCCGGGTGTCAGGCGGTGGCCGAAGCCATCACCAGCAGCGGGCTGGCCTCCTATTACCGAACGCGCACCGCATACGCGCCGCGGGTCGAAGCGGCTGAGCAGCGCGAGTGCGCCGACCTTGCGCTGTACGACCGGCCGGAAGTGCAGGCCGGCTTCGTGCGCCGGGTTGCGCAGGACGAATGCGAGGCGGCGCTGATCCTCGAGGGCATTACCTGCGCCGCGTGCGTCTGGCTCAACGAGCAACACCTGTCGCAGTTGCGCGGCATGCTCGCCGTGCAGATCAACTACGCCACGCGGCGTGCCCAGGTGCGCTGGGACCCGCGCAGCATCCGGCTCTCGGAGATCCTGGCCCAGGTCGCTGCCATCGGATACCGTGCCTGGCCGGCCAGCCGCGCCGCTGCCGAGGAGATGGGCAGGCGCGAGACGCGCGCGGCGCTGTGGCGGCTGTTCGTGGCCGGCTTCGGCATGATGCAGGTGATGATGTACGCGGTGCCCGCCTACCTCGCCGCCGAGGGAACCATGAGCGACGACATCCGGCTGCTCATGCGGCTTGCGAGCCTGGTGCTGACCGTTCCCGTGGTGTTTTATTCGGCAGCGCCGTTTTTCCGGGGGGCGTGGCGCGACCTGCGGCTGCGCCGACTGGGCATGGATGTACCCGTGGCGCTCGGCGTCGGGGTGGCGTTCGGTGCGAGCGTCGCAGCCACCTTCACCGGGGGCGCGGAAGTCTACTTCGATTCCATCACCATGTTCGTGTTCTTCCTGTTGTGCGGGCGGTATCTCGAGATGCGCGCCCGGCAGAAGGCGGCAGCGAATCTCGAGTACCTCGACAAGGCGCTCCCGGTGGCGGCCCATCGGCTGACCACGTATCCCGCCAGCATGGATAGCGAGGAGGTTCCCGCCGTGAGCCTGCGGCGCGGCGATCTGGTGCTGGTGCGCCCGGGCGAAAGCTTCCCGGCCGACGGCAGCATCGTGGATGGCGAGACCGAGAGCGACGAGTCGCTGCTCACCGGCGAGAGCCGTCCGGTGCGCAAGCGAGCCGGCGCCGAGGTCACCGGCGGTGCGGTCAACCGGGTCAGCCCGGTGGTGGTCCAGGTCGAGCGGGTGGGGGAGGACACGCGCGTATCGGCCATCCGCCGGCTGGTCGAGCGGGCCAGCGCACAGCGGCCCCCCATCACCGAGCTGACCGATCGCATCGCCGGCTGGTTCGTGGCCGCCGTGATCCTGGTGGCGATCGGCAGCGCGCTTGTCTGGCTGCGGGTTGACGCGGCGCGAGCGCTCTGGGTGGCGGTCGCCGTGTTGGTCGTCACCTGCCCCTGTGCGCTGTCGTTGGCGACCCCGGCAGCGCTCACCGTGGCAGTGGGCAGGCTTGCACGCCGCGGGGTGGTTGCTGCGCGCGGCCATGCGATCGAGGCTCTGGCCGAAGTGACTCACGTCGTGTTCGACAAGACCGGCACGCTCACCGAAGGGCGGCTTGTGCTGTGCGCAGTGCACCCGTTGGCGGCCTTAGCCAGCGAGCGTTGTCTCGCGCTAGCGGGCGCGCTCGAACGCGGTTCCGAACACCCGATTGCCGCGGCGCTGCTGACGGCTGCATCGCTGGGCGCGGACACCGATGTGGCTGGTGATCTGCGCAATTTCCCGGGCGCCGGGGTCGAGGGTTCGATCGCCGGAACACGTTATCGCATCGGAACACAGACCTTCGTGTCGACGCTGGGGGGCGCACCAAAGAGCGAGCAAGTAGCCGAGACCCGCAGTGCGACCCGGGTGTGGCTGGGCCGAGAACAGGAGTGGCTCGCGTGCTTCGAATTGGCGGATCGCATCCGACCCGACGCGCACGCGGTCGTCCAGCGGCTGCGCGATGGCGGCCGGCAAGTTGTGATCCTCAGTGGCGACGCGTCGGCCGCAGTCCAGGCGGTGGCGCAGCGGCTGGGCGTCGAGAGCTTCGAGGCCGGGCTCTCGCCCGAGGACAAACAGGCGCGCGTTCAGGCGCTACAGCGCGAAGGTGCCTGCGTTGCGATGGTGGGCGACGGTGTCAACGACGCGCCGGTATTGGCCCAGGCCCATTTGTCGGTGGCGATGGGCAGCGGCGCGCTGCTGTCCCAAGCCAACGCCGACGTCGTCCTGCTGTCCGGACGCCTGCAGGGGCTGGTCGACGCGCTCGATATCGCCGAGCAGACTCGGCGCATCGTGCAGCAGAACCTGATGTGGGCCCTGGGCTACAACATGGTCGCCTTGCCGTTGGCGGTGACCGGTTTGGTGACCCCATGGATGGCGGGAATAGGGATGGGGGCGAGCTCGCTGCTGGTGGTTTTGAATTCACTGCGGCTGGTTCACTCGAAGCCCGCGCATGAGCAGGGCTCGTTCGAGGGGGCGACGCAGCCCGGAGGCTAGCCGGTGTTCGATGGACATCCTCTACCTCCTCATCCCGCTCTCGGTGGTGCTGGTGTTCCTGATCGGCGCGCTGTTCTGGTGGTCGCTGCGCAGTGGCCAGTTCGACGACCTCGAGGGCCCCGCGCACCGCATCCTGCAGGACGACGATGACCCCAAGGGCGACTAACCTGTCATGGGTTACCGTTCGCGGTGGGCGTACTATATCGGCTTGCGCTTGACCCTGGACTGGAGAAGTAGCAGGGCGCGCGGGATCGGGGTTGAGTGAGGTTGTTTTTGATCTAGGTCAACCGAACCGAGGAGCCGCTCGATAGCATGCGCAAAGCGCGCAGTCGCGTATTCGTGCATTGTCCGGGTCTTCGGCCACATAAACAGAGGGAGGCCACATGGCGGCACAGGCCACGGTCGCTCGAGCGCAAACGGCGTCGGGCGCGCTGGAGTCGACTTACAACTATAAGGTCATCCGGCAGTTCGCCATCATGACCCTGGTCTGGGGGATCGTGGGCATGGCGGTCGGAGTGCTGATCGCTGCCGAACTCATGTTCCCGGACATGACCTACGGCATCCCCTGGCTGTCCTACGGACGGCTGCGGCCGCTGCACACCAACGCCGTGATCTTCGCGTTCGGCGGTTCCGCTCTGTTCGCTACCAGCTACTACGTGGTCCAACGCACCTGCCACGCGCGCCTGTTCCTCGACAAGCTGGCCGCATTCACCTTCTGGGGCTGGCAGGCGGTGATCGTGCTCGCCGTCATCACGCTGCCGCAGGGAATCACCACTTCCAAGGAATACGCCGAGCTGGAGTGGCCCATCGACGTGCTCATTACGCTGGTGTGGGTGGCCTACGCCGTGGTGTTCTTCGGCACCATCGCCAAGCGCAAGGTGCCGCATATCTATGTGGCCAACTGGTTCTTCGGCGCCTACATCCTCACGATCGCGCTGCTGCACGTGGTCAACAGCGCCGAGATCCCGGTGACCTTCTGGAAATCCTACTCGGTATACGCCGGCGCCCAGGACGCCATGGTGCAGTGGTGGTACGGACACAACGCCGTGGGTTTCTTCCTCACCGCGGGGTTTCTGGGGATGATGTACTACTTCGTGCCCAAGCAGGCCGGGCGTCCCATCTACAGCTACCGATTGTCGGTGGTGCACTTCTGGGCTCTGATCTTCACTTATATGTGGGCCGGGCCGCACCATTTACATTACACCGCGCTGCCCGACTGGGCGCAGTCGCTGGGAATGGTGTTCTCGCTGATACTTCTTGCGCCCTCCTGGGGCGGGATGATCAACGGGATCATGACGCTGTCCGGCGCCTGGTACAAGCTGCGCACCGACCCGATCCTCAAGTTCCTCATCACCTCGCTGTCCTTCTACGGCATGTCCACCTTCGAAGGACCGATGATGTCGATCAAGACGGTGAACTCGCTGTCTCACTATACCGATTGGACCATCGGACACGTTCACTCCGGTGCGCTGGGCTGGGTGGCGATGATCTCCGTGGGCGCCTTGTATTACGTCATCCCACGGCTGTTCGGCAAGACCGAAATGCACAGCGTGCGGCTGGTCACGTTGCATTTCTGGGTGGCCACCATCGGGGTGGTCCTCTATATCGCCGCCATGTGGATCGCGGGCGTCATGCAGGGCCTGATGTGGCGGGCGGCGAACCCGGACGGCACGCTCACCTATACGTTCGTGGAGAGCGTGAAGGCGACCTATCCGTTCTACGGCATCCGGCTGCTAGGCGGGATCCTGTTCCTGTCCGGCATGCTGGTCATGGCCTACAACGTCTGGAAGACGGTCCGCGGCGCCAAGCCTGTAGATGCGCCGGTGCTGGTGCCGGCCGGCGCCCACGCGTGATCTGAGACGCAGCCGAGGCAAGCATGACAACTCAAACAACGGGTCACGAGTTCATCGAGAAGAACATGACCTGGCTGATCGTGCTGATCCTCCTCGTGGTCAGCGTGGGCGGCCTGGTGGAGATCGTGCCCCTGTTCTTCCAGCGCTACACCACCGCGCCGGTCGAGGGTCTCAAGCCGTACACCGCGTTGCAGCTCACCGGCCGCGACGTCTACATCCGCGAAGGCTGCTACAACTGCCACAGCCAGATGATACGGCCGTTTCGCGCCGAGACCGAGCGTTACGGGCACTACTCGGTGGCCGGCGAGTTCGTTTACGACCATCCGTTCCAGTGGGGAAGCAAGCGTACCGGCCCGGACTTGGCGCGCGTGGGCGGGCGCTACAGCGACGAGTGGCACCGCTTGCACCTGAACCAACCGCGCGACGTGGTCCCGGAATCCAACATGCCGGGTTATCCGTGGCTTGCGCAGACACCGGCCGACGCTGCCACGATCGAAACCAAGATGCGGGCACTGCGCGTGATCGGCGTGCCTTATTCCGACGAAGACATCGGCAAGGCGCGCGAGGAGCTGAGAGAGAAAACCGAGGCCGACGCGCTGGTCGCCTACCTGCAGAACCTGGGCACCGTGCTGAAGGGTGTGAGGTGAGGCATGGACTTGATCGACGTGAGAGCGGCGTTAACGGTGGTGATGCTGGTGCTATTCGCGGGCATCGTCGTGTGGGCCTATAGCTCCAAGCGCAAAAAGCAGTTCGACGCCGCCGCGCACAGCGTGCTCGAGGACGACGGGACGCCTGAGACCGAGCAGCGGCACCGGGGGAGATGAGCGTGAGCGAGTTCACGAGCGGATTCTGGCCAGTCTACATTGCGGTCATCACCGTTGTCAGCATCCTGGCGTGCGGGGTCTTCCTGTGGAAGCTGACCACCAAGCGCCTGCCGACCGGGCAGAAGGCCGGCGTCATGGGCCATGTCTGGGACGAGAACCTGGAGGAGTACAACAACCCGTTGCCGCGCTGGTGGCTGTGGCTGTTCTACATCACGCTGGTGTTCGGCGCCGCCTACCTCATCCTGTATCCCGGCCTGGGGAGCTATCCCGGGCTGCGGAATTGGAGTTCGTTCGGGCAGTACGAGAAGGAGATAGCGAAGGCCAGGAAGGAGTACGAGCCGATCTACGTCAAGTACGCCGCCATGGGCATCCCGGCGCTGGCGGCCGACCCGCAGGCGCGGGAGATGGGGCAGCGGCTGTTTCTGAATTACTGTGCGCAGTGCCACGCCTCGGACGGGCGTGGCGGAAAGGGTTTCCCCAATTTGACCGACAACGACTGGTTGTACGGCGGCGATCCCGAGACCATCACAGCCAGCATCACTAGCGGGCGCAGCGCTGTCATGCCGCCCTGGGCCCAGGTCCTGGGCGAGGAGGGCGTGAAGGACGTGGCCAACTACGTGCTGCAGATCTCGGGGCGCACCCACGACAGCCTGCGTGCGGCGCACGGGAAGGAACTCTTCCAGCAGAACTGCGTCGCCTGTCACGGGCCGGAGGGGAAAGGCAACCCGGCGCTAGGTGCGCCCAACCTGACCGACGACATCTGGTTGTACGGCGGCGGGCAGACGTCGCTGATCGAGACCATAGGCAAGGGCCGCAACGGCGCGATGCCGGCGTGGGGGGGGTTCCTCGGCCCGGACAAGGTGCACCTGCTCGCTGCCTACGTGTACGGCTTCTCGCACCCCGACGGCAAGTGAGCTCGGTGGCTGAGTCTACAGATCGCTGAGGCTAAGGATTTGAACCACGGCGACACGCAGAGCATGGAGAAAAACGAAGATCCCCCCTCCCTTCGCGGGAGAGCCACCAACGAGGATCCCCTCTCCCCTCGCGGGAGAGCCACCAACGAAGATCCCCTCTCCCCTCGCGGGAGAGCCACCAACAAGGATCCCCTCTCCCCTCGTGGGAGAGCCACCAACGAAGATCCCCTCTCCCCTCGTGGGAGAGGGTTAGGGTGAGGGGGTCCGAGCGACCGCGCTCGTCTTCACTCTTGCCCTCTCCCATCAAAGGGAGAGGGAGTCGAGGGGTTGGCAGTTCCGGACTCGATCTTGAAGTTCCGTGTCTCCGTGGTTAACCTAGGTTTCGAATGGACGCACCGGTACAACTGAACCAGGCCTCGGCGGCGGAACCGGTGGAGCAGACGCTCTACGAGATCCGCAAGAAGATCTACCCCCGCGCGGTGAGCGGGATGTTCGCTACCTCGCGCTGGGGCATCATGCTGCTCACCCAGCTCGTGTTCTACGGCTCGCCCTGGCTGACTTGGAACGGGCGGCAGGCGGTGCTGTTCGACCTGGTCTCGCGCAAGTTCTACATCTTCGGCCTGGTGTTCTGGCCACAGGACATCATCTACCTTGCCGTCCTGCTCATCATCTGCGCGTACTCGCTTTTTCTGTTCACCGCCGTTGCCGGGCGGCTGTGGTGCGGCTTTGCCTGTCCGCAGACGGTCTACACCGAGATCTTCATGTGGATCGAGCGCAAGATCGAGGGCGACCGTCTGGCGCGCATGAAGCTCGACCAGGGGCCGCTTTCCACGCGCAAGTTGGGGCTCAAGGCCGCCAAGCATGGGCTGTGGATCGCACTCGCCCTTTGGACCGGCTTCACCTTCGTGGGCTACTTCACGCCGATCAAGACGCTGGGGCACGAGGTCCTGGCCTTGAGCAGCGGGCCGTGGGAGACTTTCTGGATCCTGTTCTACGGCTTCGCCACCTATGGTAACGCGGGCTGGATGCGGGAGCAGGTGTGCAAGTACATGTGCCCCTATGCGCGCTTCCAGAGCGTGATGTTCGACCCGGACACGATGATCGTCACCTACGACCGCGAGCGGGGCGAGCCGCGCGGATCGCGCAGCAAGAGCGCCGACTACAAGGCCATGGGCCTGGGCGACTGCGTGGACTGCGGCATCTGTGTGCAAGTGTGCCCGACCGGCATCGACATCCGCAACGGGCTGCAGTACGAATGCATCGGCTGCACCGCCTGCATCGACGGCTGCAACCAGGTGATGCAGAAGATGGGGTATCCCAAGGGCCTCATCCGCTACTCCACCGAGAACGCGCTCAAAGGCCACTACAGCGCAGACCGCATCGTGAAACGGGTGCTGCGGCCGCGGGTGCTGGTCTATTCTGCTGTCCTGTGGGTCATCATCATCGCGGCGCTTGTCACGCTCTACCACCGAGTGCCGCTGAAGGTCGACGTGATCCGGGATCGCGGCAACGTGTTGCGCGACGCGGACGAAGACGAGGCGGAGAACGTCTACCGGCTCCAGATCATGAACACGCAGGAAGTCTCGCGCGAGGTGCGGGTCAGCGTGTCGGGGCTGGACGGCATCGAGCTGAAGAGCGAAGCGCAGCCGATCCGCGTCGCTCCGGCTTCCTCGCGCGTGATACCGGTGCGGGTCGAGGCTCCGCGCGCATCGGGCCAGAAGGGCTCCAACCGCATCCAGTTCACCATCGAGGCGGCCGACCCCGCGAGACCCAGCCGGCCGCCGATCAAAGTGGTGGAGAAGGCTAGCTTCGTCATCCCCTGAAGCAGAGACAGGTCATGGACCAGCCGCAGCTGATCGCAAACCAGACGCCCTGGTACCGGGAACCCTGGCCCTGGATTCTCATGGCTGGCCCCGCAGTCGCGGTGGCGGCCAGTTTCGTCTCACTGTACCTCGCCGCCGCGGGGGCCGATCCACTGGTGGCGGACAACTACTACAAGGAAGGGCTGGCCATCAACCGGGCAATCGACCGGGATCGCGCGGCATTGGCACAAGGCTACCGGGCGGTCGTCATGGTGAGCCCCACAGGCACGAGGGTGCGCATCCAGTTGACCGGGCTCGGTGCGCTCCCGGACGCGTTGCGATTGCGCTTCGTGCACCCGACCAAGGCGGGAATGGACCAGGACGTCACGGCCCGGCAGACCCAGCCGGGATGGTATGAGGCAGCGATCGAACCGACGCCCGCAGTCCGCTGGCACGTGCAACTCGAAGACGCGGGTGAGCGCTGGCGCCTCACGGGCGATTGGTATTCCGGCGATGCCAGCTTCGTTCTCGAGCCCCGCCGCGGCTGAAGCAAGACCCTTGAACCACGGAGACACTGAGAGCACGGAGAGGCAAGAACCTTACGCAAGGGATGCGAGGAACCGGAGAGTGTAACGATCAATTTCGGAGCATCAATTAAGTGCCCTCGCTCCCCTCGCTGGAGAAGCGCAGAGGGCACATGCCACTAGTGGACCGTAACAACGGAATCCAGAGCACGCTCCCTCTCCCCTTGTGGGAGAGGCAGCAGATATAAGATCCCTCTCCCCAGCAGACATAAGATCCCTCTCCCTCTGGGAGAGGGTAGGGTGAGGGCTCAGGAGAGGGAAGGGTGAGGGCCGGGTGAGGGGTACTCCCGAATCGGCTGTTACAGTCCACTAGTGCGGGTTCGGTGTCCTCCGTGCTCTCTGTGTCTCCGTGGTTGACCGGGTTTAAGAAAAGTTGGAGGCGGCAATGCAAGGCAAGACACTGATCTGGATCTTGTGGCCCTCGTTCCTCGTTGCCGGCGCGGCGGAGGCGCTGTTTTTCACGGTGTTCGACCCCACCGAGCTGACATTCTTCGGCGAGGTGGTGAACGTCAGCCGCATCGCAGCGTATTCCATCGGCTTCTTCCTGTTCTGGGCCTTCGCGGCGTCGTCCAGCGCGCTCACCTGCTTTTTCCAGCGCGGCTCTGCGGAAGTCAACCGCCCTGCGGCTCCGGCCGACGAGCGCTCGGTGGGGTCTCCGAAGCGCGCTGACGGAACGTGAGCCGATGATGCGAGAGTGAGGGAGTGCCGTTCGGTTCACTGCGCCTCGCTTGATCACTACCCGCTGCCTTGTGTGTCGCGCTGCAAGAAGCGCGCGCCGAGCAGCCACAGCGCGCCAGCCACGACGAACATCAGGCCGACCAGGATGAACGCCTTGTTCATGTCCTGGAACCAGTCGCTCAGCAGGCCGATGATGACAGGCGAGATCACGTCGCCCAGTGCATGGATGACGAAGATGTTGAGCGCGAACCCCGCGGCGCGCATGGACGGGTGAGTGACGTTGGCCAGGATGGTGTTCGTCGGGCCGGTGCTGAAAAACAGGCAGAAGACCGTCAAGAAGATCAGGACCCAGATCCACGGGAATGGTGTCTGTAGCACGGCGAGAAACACGGGGAATCCCGCCAGCATAGCGACACCGGACACAAGAAAATACGAGCCGGCGTAGCGTGCGCGCAGCCGGTCGCCTAGGAAGCCGCCGAGCAGAGTGGCGCTCAGTCCGGCGACGACGGTGATCACACCGAAGATGAAGGTCGACGCCGCGGGCGCGCCGGGGCGCGTCTCCAGGTAATAAGGCATCCAGAACGCGATGCCGCCAATGGCGAAGGTCATGGCGGTCATGCCAAGCGTGCAGAATACGTAGGAAGGCGTGCGCAGGAAAACCAGATAGTCGCGCCATCGCACGGCGACGTGGCGTATCGTGTGGGTGAGATCGGCTTGCCCGCGCGCCGGGTCGCGCATGAAGAAGCTCCACACCCCCAGGACGATCCCTGGCGGCACGACGAGATAGAACGCCCAACGCCAGCTTTCGGCCTTAGTGCCGAGCACGGCGGCGCCCCACTGGCCGATATCGGAGTTGGCGACCCAGCCGCCCAGCACGTACCCCAGCGCACTGCCTACTGGAATGGCCACGTAGAAGCGCGCCAGCACCCGACCTCGGATCTGCACCGGGTACAGGTCGGAGATGATGGCGGGGGCGACGGGGCCGTAGGCCGCCTCGCCGATGCCGACCAGGCAGCGCGTCAGCAGCAGCGCAACGAAGGTCGCGGCTATTCCCGAGCCGCCGCTCGCGAGGCTCCACAGGATCACGCCGGTGCCAATGAGCACCCAGCGCGAAGTTCGCTCCGCCAGGCGCCCGAACACCGGCGCGCCGACCATATACACCACCATGAATGCCGTTCCGAGCAAGCCGACGAGCGCGTCCTCAGGCTTGAAGCCGAGGCGGTGTTGGAACCAGTTCATCACCGCGGTGAGCGTCTCGCCCGCACCCGTGCCGTTCGCACCGAAGAACGTGGCCTTGATGGGACCGACCACGGCGGCCAGTACCTGGCGGTCGATGTAGTTGAACAAGTTGATGAGCACCAGCAGCAGAAGCGCTGTGCGGGCGCCGGGGAAGGGCGCGTCGCGTCCGGCGGGCGCGCGGGCCGGAGTCGTTTCGAGCAGCACCATCAGCCGTGCATCCGGTCGGGTGTCCGCTTGCTGTCCGCGTCCCGCGGGTCTAGAGTGGACATAGGCGCGCAGTGTCTGGCCGGAGGGGCAAAGCGGAGAAAATGTTTACCTCTTGCGGGTTTGTTCGTTGCTTGCCAGCCATCTCTCTCTCGGCGAGTTCAGTCGCGCCTCGCCGCAACTCGCTGCAGACTACCAGAGATCGTCGATACGACGCAGGACCGGCCCTGGGCTGGGCCCTTATTCTATCCTCCGCTTGGAGGGCAGGGCGCAGGTGGGGTAATGGTTGGCGAGAGGAGAGGCGGTGGAGGAATCGCGATTTTCAAAGTCTAGCCGACGAAGCTTCATCGTCGGCGCGTCCGTGATCGGCGCGGCGGCGCTTCTGGGGCCTCATCGCGCAGCGCGTCTACGCATCGGTGGAGGACCTGGTCGAGGTCGAGCCGGTAGGCGAGCTACCGCTCAAAGGCCTGCTCAAACCGGTCGTCGCCTTCAACGTTCTGAGGCTCAAGCAATAGCGGCGCGTATCGTGCCCGCTCCCAACGCCGACCGCTCCTAGGTCTATTGGCTGAGGGGGTGCCCGGGCATCAACTTGTACGGGTGCTCCCAGCCCGGAAGCGCCGCTATGCGCTCCAGCCATCGACCGATGCTGGGATAGTCGGTCCAACTGACGCCGAACTCGTCCGGCCAGTAGAGGTAGCCGCACATTGAAATATCGGCGATGGTGGGGGTTGCCCCAAGTACGAACCCCCTCGAGGCAAGGTGCTGATTCACCAGGGTCAGGGCGCTCTTCACTCGGCCACGGAGAAATTCGGTGACCGGAGTCTCGCCGGTCTTCGCGAACATGATGAGATAGCGAAGCGTGGCGATGTAGCTGGTGAGCTTGTGATTGTCGAAGAGCAGCCAGCGCAGGATCTCGCGCTTCATGTCTTCGTTGTCTCCACCAAACCTGCCGAATGTCTGGGCCAGGTAGTCCAGGATCACGCCGGACTGGGTCAATCGCTTGCCGTTGTGCTCCAGCACCGGGACCTCGCCCATCTCGTTGATCGCGCGAAACTCGGGGGTTCGCGTCTCGCCGTGGAAGAAGTCCACGAACCGGGGTGTCCAGTCGGCACGGCACAGCGCCAGCATCAGGGCGGCCTTGTAGGCATTGCCTGACTGCGCGAAACAGTACAACGTGTAGTCGGTCACAGCGGATCACTCGGCGCTAAACCCGCCCCTGTCCGGCATGGTGTTCGCCTGCTTCGGTTGCATGGGCGGGATGTCGCCTTTGATCTCGATCAAGGAGCCCGTTTCGCCCGGTGGCACAGTGACATCTGCCCGAAGGGAAAATGGCAAAGGAGATGCACACCAACCAGCCGAGCCAAATCGTCCCGGCGGAGCTGCTCCGCCGGTTCGACGTGGGCGGACCGCGCTACACGTCTTATCCGACGGCGGATCGGTTCGTCGAAGCTTTTGACGCTGACACGTATCGTGCCTGGCTCTCCAAACGATCCCTTGGGGGCATATCGCGCCCGCTTTCATTATATGTTCACCTCCCCTTTTGCGGAAGCATCTGCTACTACTGCGCCTGCAACAAAGTGGTGACGCGCAACCGCGACCGCTCGGTCAAGTACGTGCGCTTCCTCAGTCGGGAGATCGCCACGCAGAGCGAGCTGCTCGAGGGGAGGCGCGAGGTGATCCAGATGCACTGGGGAGGCGGAACGCCGACCTTCCTGTCTCACGCCGAGCTGGTGAAGCTAATGGATGTTATTCGGAGCCGGTTCCGATTAGACGAGAAGGGGGAATATTCCATCGAGATCGATCCCCGAACGCTGCATGCGGATACGCTCGAGCTGCTGCGGGGGCTCGGGTTCAACCGGCTCAGCCTGGGCGTGCAGGACTTCGACCCGGACGTTCAGCACGCGGTGCACCGCGTCCAGAGCGAGGAGCAGACGCTGGAGGCGATGGCGGAGGCGCGCCGGCTGCAGTTCCGCTCCATCAACGTGGACCTGATCTACGGGTTGCCTAAGCAGCACGTCGTCGGGTTCAATCGCACCCTGGAAAAAGTGATCGACAGCGCCCCGGACCGCATCGCGATATACAACTACGCGCACTTGCCCTCGGTCTTCAAGCCGCAGCGGCGGATCAACGAAGCGGATTTGCCCAGTGCCGAAGCGCGCTTGCAGCTGCTGTCGCTTGCCATCCGCCGGCTTACCGGCGCGGGCTACCTGTACATCGGCATGGACCACTTCGCGCGCCCGGACGACGAGTTGGCCATCGCCCAGCGCCAGGGCCGGCTACACCGAAACTTCCAAGGCTATTCGACGGGCGCCGACTGCGATCTCATTGGCCTGGGCATATCGGCCATCGGACAGGTTGGGCCGACCTACAGCCAGAACGTCAAGACTCTGGAGGAGTACTATGATCGGCTCGAACGTGGCGTGCTGCCGATCCTGCGGGGGGTCGAACTGACCGCAGATGACTTGGTGCGCCGCGCCGTGATCCAATGCCTGATGTGCCGCTTTGAAGTGCCCATCGAGTCGATGGAAATCGCACACCTGGTCGAGTTCGACAAGTACTTTGCGAGGGAGCTGAGCGAACTCAGACCGTTCGAGGACGCAGGCCTGCTGACACTGGATGATCAATGGCTGACCGTGACGCCGCTGGGGCGTTTCTTCATCCGCAACATCTGCATGGTATTCGACCGCTATCTGCGCGACGGCCGAGAGCGGGCGCGCTACAGCAAGGCCGTGTAACGGGACACTAACCCATGTTGAGTCTGGCGATTCTGGGGGCGGTGTTTCTGACCGGCGCGCTGGGCGGCGTGCATTGCGCGGGGATGTGCGGCGGCATCGTATCGGCGCTGTCCGGTCAGGTGCCGGCGGGAACGCGGCAGTGGCCGCTCCATCTGTCCTACAACCTCGGGCGCATCATGAGTTATTCCGTGGCCGGCGCCGCGGCGGGCGCGATCGGTAGCCTCGGCTTGCTGCTCGATGGAATGCTGCCGGTGCAGCTTGCCCTGTATGTGTTCGCCAACCTGTTGCTCATCGCGCTGGGGCTGTACCTTGCCGGGATCTCGAGCGCTGTGGCACGGCTGGAGCCCATCGGTACGGCAGCGTGGCGGCGCCTGCAGCCGTTGACGCGCCGCTTCCTGCCTGCGGGCACGGTGCCGCGCGCCTTCGGCCTCGGAGTGTTGTGGGGCTGGTTGCCCTGCGGCCTGGTCTACAGCGTGCTCGCCATGGCGCTGCTGTCGGGGGACGCGCTGAGCGGCTCTGCGATCATGTTCGCCTTCGGCATGGGCACTTTGCCCAACCTGATGGCCGCCGGATTGCTCATCCGCCGGTTCAGATCCTTGGGTGCAGCGAAGCCAGTGCGCATGGTTTCAGGCGCGCTCGTCCTGGGATTCGGGGTGTACGGGCTGGCGAACGCTGCGACGCTCTCGGCGCACATCAAGGCGGGCATCTTGTGCTTCGGCTGACCGCCTGCGTAGTGAATGCGTCAATGAGTGAGCCCCCTCACCCCGGCCCTCTCCCCCGGTAACGGGGAGAGGGGGTTTACCCATTCACTCATTCACTTGTTCTCGCTAACACTCTCGAGCTTGCGCGCAAGCGCCAGCAGCTAGTTCCCATCGAACTGCAGGGCCGCTGCGCGCACTGTTCGAAACGGGTGCATGATTCGCCTCCTGGGTGGTTGCCGCGGTATACGTCGCGCGCACACCAGCGGATGCGCACGAGTTGCCTAGGCTGGGGGAAATCCTTATAATCCGGGCCTTTTCCGGGGCCTTGAATGGCTCCGGCACACGGGTGTAAAACCTTGCCCCACTGTTTCGCACGCGGGGGGCTCTTCCACGAGGAGATGCGATGCGACATTACGAGATCGTTTTCATCGTCCATCCCGATCAGAGCGAGCAGGTCCCCGCCATGATCGAGCGCTACAAGGGGATGGTCACCGCCCGCAGCGGCCAGATCCACCGGCTGGAAGACTGGGGGCGGCGCCAGATGGCCTATCCCATCCAGAAGATGCACAAAGCCCACTACGTTCTCATGAACGTGGAATGCGACAATGAGAGCCTGGACGAGCTGGAGCACGCCTTCCGCTTCAACGACGCGGTCCTGCGCCACCTGACGATCAACATGCAGGGGCCGGTGACAGAGCCCTCGCCCATGATGCGGCAGGAGAAGGCGCGCTCGATGTACGCCGGCGGTGACCAGCCCCGGCAGCCGCAGGATCAACAGCCCGCTGCTCAGGCCAGCGTAGCCTAGTGCGGGATAACGAGGTGCTGCTAAGCGGTCAGGTGATCGGACGGGAAGTGCTGAGGCACACGCCGGCCGGAATCCCGATCCTGGCCTTCACCCTGAAACACCAATCCACACAGGTCGAGGGCGGGATGTCCAGGCAGCTGGCCTTCGAGGTAGATGCGATGGCAGTGGGCGAGACGGCGCAGCGGATGAACACGCTGGAAGCGGGGCAGAGGGTGCGCCTGCAGGGGTTTTTGGCGAGCCGCAGCCGGCTCAGCACGCGGATCGTGCTGCACGTGAACCAGTTCGAATTCGAGTAGAGGAAACGATCATGGCATTCGGAGGCAGATTCGGAAGCAAATCGAAAGACAAGCGCAAAGAAGGCGATCGCGGTTCTCGCCCGCTGTTCAAACGGCGCAAGTTCTGCCGCTTCACGGCGGAAGGCATAAAGCAGATCGACTACAAGGATGTCGAGCTGCTGAAAGATTTCATCAACGAGAACGGCAGGATCATCCCGGCACGCATCACCGGCACCAAGTCCCATTACCAGCGCCAGCTTTCCGCGGCGATCAAGCGCGCACGCTTCCTCGCGCTGCTGCCATACACCGACCTGCACTGACGAGGCCGACCATGCAAGTGATCCTGTTGGAACGGGTGGTCAATCTGGGGCAGCTCGGCGACATCGTGAAGGTGAAGCCCGGGTATGCCCGCAACTACCTGATCCCCCACGGCAAAGCCAAGCGCGCGACGGAAGCGAACGTGGCCGAGTTCGAGCGGCGCCGGGCCGAGCTGGAGAAAGCCCAGAACGAGACCCTGACCGTAGCTCAGGCACACGCCGCCAAGCTGGAAGGGCTCTTGGTCCAGATCACCCAAAAAGCCGGCGTGGACGGCCGCCTGTTCGGCTCGGTGACCAACTACGACATCTCGGAAGCGCTCAAGGCGCAGGGCCACAACGTGGCAAAGGCCGCAGTGCGGCTGCCGCACGGCCCGCTCAAGCAAGTGGGCGACTATGAGATCACCCTGGACCTGCACAGCGACGCGAAAGCGCACATCAAGGTAACCGTGCTGGGCGAACAGTAGGTCGCCGCGCGACACCGAAGCGTGAAGGGGCCGACTTGAGTCGGCCCCTTTTTGTTTGTGCGGCGATCTCATCGCCCGCGTACAATTCACGGGACTACACCTCTTCGAATTCCTGATCCCTGACCCCTGGTCCCTGACTCCTGACCCCTGCCGTGGCTCAGTCCGTCTCCCAGATCATCCAGGACGCGCAGGTCGATATCCTGAAGCTGCCGCCGCACTCGGTGGAGGCCGAGCAGTCAGTGCTGGGCGGGCTGATGCTCGACAACACGGCGTGGGACCGCGTTGCCGACCTCATCGCCGAGAGCGACTTCTACCGCGGCGACCACCGTCTCATCTACCGCCACATCTCCCGGCTCATCGAGCACAACAAACCGGCCGACGTGGTGACCGTCGCCGAAGTTCTCGAGGCGACCAAAGAGCTGCCCGCGGTCGGCGGCCTGCCTTATCTCAGCGCACTGGCCGGCAACACCCCCTCGGCCGCGAACATCCGCCGCTACGCGGAGATCGTGCGGGAGCGCGCCATCCTGCGGCGTCTCGCCGAGGTCGGCACTGAGATCGCCGAAACCGCCTACAACACCATGGGCCGGGAGGCTCACCAGATCCTGGACGAGGCCGAGTCCAAGGTGTTTGAGATCGCGGAGCAAGGCGCGCGCGGGCGCCAGGGCTTCCAGGAGATGCCACCGCTGCTGACTCGGGTCGTGGAGCGCATCGATCTGCTCTACAACCGCCAGGGCGACAGCGACATTACCGGGCTTGCCACCGGATTCGTCGATCTGGACCGCATGACTTCGGGGCTGCAGGCGGGAGATCTGGTCATCATCGCTGGTCGGCCGAGTATGGGGAAGACGAGCCTGGCGCTCAACATCGCCGAGCACGCGGCGCTGAGCTCGGGCTTGCCCGTCGGTGTGTTCAGCATGGAGATGGCGGCCACCCAGCTCGTCATGCGCATGATCGGCTCGGTCGGAAAGCTCGACCAGCACAAGCTGCGCACCGGCCGGCTGCACGACGAAGACTGGCAGCGCCTGACCCACGCCGTGGGCAAGCTCAACGAGGCGCCCATCCATATCGACGAGACAGCCGCGCTCAATCCGCTCGAGTTGCGCGCCCGTGCCCGTCGGCTGCATCGACAATACAAGAAGCTCGGGATGATCGTTGTGGACTACCTGCAGCTGATGTCGGCTTCGACCACAGGTGAGAACAGAGCGACGGAGTTGTCAGAAATCTCGCGCTCCATGAAGTCCTTGGCCAAGGAGCTGGATTGTCCCGTGGTCGCGCTGTCCCAGCTCAATCGCAGCCTCGAGCAGCGGCCGAACAAGCGGCCGGTGATGTCGGACCTACGGGAATGCGTCACCGGTGAGACCATCGTTATGCTAGCGGACGGGAGCAGAGTCCCGATCGGCGATTTGGTTGGTACAGAGCCGGAGGTCTGGGCGATGTCCGACGATAGGCGGATTGTCTCAGCTCGTAGCGATAAGGTGTGGTCCGTTGGAGTGAAGCCGATCGTGCGGGTAACCCTCGCGAGCGGCAAGGTGGTCCGAGCCACCGCCGCGCATCGCGTCTATGGATCGAAAGGTTGGGTGCGGGTCGGCGAGCTTCAGGCTGGAGATCGCCTGGCGACGGCGCGGTCGATCCCGGAGCCAAAATACGTCGCCTCTTGGGAAGAGAGTGAGGTGGCGTTGCTCGGGCATTTGATCGGGGACGGAAGCTACATCTCCAATCGACCGCTGCGATATACGACGGCCTCTGAAGAGAACAGCGATATCGTACGGCGAGCAGCCGAGGCGCTGGGCTCGATCGTAAACCGTCATGAGGGACGCGGTAACTGGCACCAACTCGTGATCTCGGGCAATGGCAACCGTTGGCACCCGCGCGCCGTGAACCTTTGGCTCCGACGCCTCGGTATCTATGGGCAGAGGTCCGAGAACAAGCGTTTGCCGACCGAAGTGTTTCGTCTGAGCAACGCGCAGATCGCTGTCCTGCTTCGTCATTTGTGGGCGACAGACGGGAGCATAACCGTTCGCGCGCGTGGTGCTTCTGGTCCATCGCGGGCCTACTTCTGCTCCGTCAGCGAGGGGCTGGTCCGCGACGTGAATGCGCTCCTCCTTCGTTTGGGGATAGTGGGTCGAATTCGAATCGTGTACCACAAGAAAGGCTATCGCCCGGTGTTCACCGTCGACGTGTCCGGTGCGGATCAGCAGCGGCGATTCCTTGCGTGCGTCGGGGCTTTTGGGCCGCGGTGTGAGCCTGCTCGGCGCCTCGAGGCCAGACTAGCGGAGACCGCCGAGAACACTAACGTGGACACGCTACCCGAGTCGGTGTTCGAGGAGGTGAAAGCCGTCATGCGGTCGCGGGGCGTCACGCAACGCGAGATGGCTAGGATGCGCGGCACGGCGTATGGTGGGTCTGCTCATTTCAACTTCGCTCCGTCCAGGGACGTCATGCGCAGTTATGCCGATCTGCTGAGCGATCAAGGCCTGCGGCGTTGGACCGAGGATGAACTGTTTTGGGATCGGGCCGTGGAAGTCCGGCCAGACGGCGAGGAGGAGGTGTTCGACTTGACAGTGCCGGGGCCGGCAAGCTGGCTGGCTGACGGCATCGTCAGTCACAACTCGGGCGCTCTGGAGCAGGATAGCGACCTGATCCTGTTTATCTACCGCGACGAAGTCTACAATCCAGAGACACCCGACAAGGGCGTGGCCGAAGTCATCATCGGCAAGCAGCGCAACGGCCCGATCGGCACGGTCAAGCTGGCCTTCCTAGGTGAATACACCCGGTTTGAGAATCTCGCGGACCCGACGCGCTACTGAGGATGCGTCGGGTGAGCGCGATTTCGGTGGAGGCTAACCTCCGGTGTTGCGAGGTTAAGCGCGGAGCGCGACCGGAGGTTGGTATCCTGCGACTCCGCGCGACCCGCGAGGGGTGGTCGCGACGCTCAGTTTTCGGACAACAAATAGAAGAGCCGCGGTTGCCTGTCTTCGGCGCTCGGTTCGGCTGCATCAGCCGGCTTCGCCGCTGTGAAGCATCCCTGCCGCCGCATCCCGTCGATCTCTACAGCGGTGTACAGGCCAGGCAAGTCCTGCCAATGTGAGACGACTGTGTCCTTGATTTGCCACCGGCGTCGGTGCTGATTGTTCATGCCGAGCGTGGAGCAAGGAGCAGGCCGCCTGGCGCCGTCTTCGCTCAGCGACACCCGAGATCTAGAAAGAAGATGAGATTACACAGATAATTCTATGAATACGCGTTAATAATGACTGGGATCATAGACTGTCACGTCAACATCTGGGAGGACAAACACCTCCTGCCAGCCTTCGCCGAACAGACCGCCATTGCGCGTCCGGGCAAGGTTGGCCTCAAGGCCGATGCCGACACCGTGTATCGCGCGATGGCTGAAGTGGACAAGGCCATCATCTTCTCCTTGCGCTATGGCGACTCCGCCGGTATTGACGGCGACGACGAGGTCACCGCCGAGGCTATCCGGAGGTACCCCGACAAGTTCGTCGGGTTCGCCTGCGTCGATCCCCGCCGGCCCGATTGCATGGAGTTGTTGCGGCACGCTGTAGGGGATCTCGGCCTGAAGGGCGTCAAATACGGGCCCATCTACAATGGCGTGCACCTGAACGACCCGCGCATGGAACCGCTTTACCAATACTGCGTGGCGCACGACCTGCCAATGACCATGCACATGGGCACGACGTTCGCCCGCAACGCGCCGGCCGAGCTCGGGCGGCCGGTCTACGTCGACGACGTGGCGCGCCGCCATCCTGAGCTCAAGCTGATCATGGCCCACATGGGCCATCCGTGGTACGAGGAGTGCGTCATCGTCGCGCGCAAGCAGCCCAACGTGTATTGCGAGGTGTCGGCAATCTTCTACCGTCCGTGGCAGTTCTACAACGTGCTGCGCTGCGCCGAGGAGTACCGCATCGCCGGGCGCGACAAGATCTTCTGGGGAACGGACTTTCCGTTCTCGGAAGTCGGAGAGTCCATCGAGGGCTTGCGCAACGTCAACAGCATCATCGGGGACAGCGGCCTGCCACGGGTGTCGCAGGACACCATCGACCGCATCCTGTACTCCGATCCGTTCGCGCACTGGTGGCATCAGCCGGTGCGGACTTAGCGCGCGCCCTGCGTGGGCGTCCTCGGCCCGAGGGGGCCGAAGTCCGAGTTCTAAAGAATTTCCGCCGCGTGATCGGCGAGCCGCGAGCGCTCGCCGCGTATCAGCGTCACGTGGCCGCCATGCGACCAACCCTTGAAGCGGTCCACCACATACGTCAGGCCCGAGCTGCCCTCCGTAAGGTAGGGGGTGTCGATCTGCGAGATATTGCCCAAGCACACCACCTTGGTGCCGGGTCCGGCACGGGTGATCAGCGTTTTCATCTGCTTGGGCGTGAGGTTTTGCGCCTCGTCGATGATTAGGAACTTGTTGATGAAGGTGCGTCCGCGCATGAAGTTGAGTGACTTGACTTTGATGCGGGAACGGATCAGATCGCGCGTGGCGGCGCGCCCCCATTCCCCGGCATCCTCGTCGCTCTTGTTGAGCACGTCCAGATTGTCTTCCAGCGCACCCATCCAGGGAGTCATCTTCTCTTCCTCGGTGCCCGGCAGGAAGCCGATGTCTTCGCCCACCGGCACCGTGACGCGGGTCATGATGATCTCGGAGTAGGTCTTGTCCTCGAGCGTCTGCATCAACCCGGCAGCCAGAGTCAGTAGCGTCTTGCCGGTGCCGGCCTGGCCCAGCACAGTCACGAAGTCGACGTCCGGGTTCATCAGCAGGTTCAGCGCGAAATTCTGTTCGCGGTTGCGTGCCACGATGCCCCACACGCCGTTGCGCTGGTGCGCGTGGTCGACCAGCGTATGCAGGATCGCGGTCTTGCCCGACTGCTCTTTGACCTGCGCATAGAAGGGGCGCTCGGACTCCTGGTAGACGAACTCGTTGACCAGCAGGCTGGAGCACAGCGGCCCGTGCACCCGGTAGAACGTGCGGCCCGCCTGCTGCCAGGACTCCATCTCCCGGCCGTGACTGTCCCAGAAATCCGCCGGCAGCTCGCTTGCGCCGGTGTACAGCAGATCGGTGTCCTCGAGGACCTTATCGTTGAAGTAGTCCTCCGCTGCAAGGGCCAGCGCACGCGCCTTTATGCGCATGTTGATGTCCTTGCTCACCAGGATCACCTGACGCTTGGGGTACAGCTCAGCGAGGTGGCGCACCACGCCGAGGATCTGGTTGTCGGCCTTGCTGGTGGCGAGGCTGGTGGGCAGCTCTCCGTTGATGGCATTGGTCTGCAGGAACAAATGTCCGGTGGCCTCCTTCGCGCCGTGCAGCTCGAGCGCGATGCCGTGCTCGATGTCGTGTCCGGCGTGGTTGAGCAGCTCGTCTAGAAAACGGCTGACCTGGCGCGCGTTGCGCGCCACTTCGGACATCCCCTTCTTGTTGGCGTCCAGCTCCTCCAGGGTCGCCATCGGCAGGTAGATGTCGTGTTCCTGGAAGCGGAACAGGCTGGTGGGGTCGTGCATCAGGACATTGGTGTCGAGCACGAACAGCTTGGTACCCGGGTGCAGCCGGGTGACCGAGGCAGGTTTGCGTTGGGCCATCAGGAATCAGGGATCAGGGGTCAGGAGGAGGTACGAGTCACGAATCACGATACACGGCCGAGGGTCTTGACGAACTCGAGGACGGCCCGCGCATGCTCGGGGACTTTGACCCCGCGCCATTCCTTACGCAGATACCCGTCTTTGTCGATCACGAACGTACTGCGCTCGATACCGCGCACCTGCTTGCCATACATGTTCTTCATCTTCATCACCCCGAACATCTCGCACACACGCTCGTCGGGGTCCGACAGCAGCTCGAAGGGGAAGCTCATCTTGGCCTTGAAGTTCTCGTGCGACTTGAGGCTGTCGCGTGAGATGCCGTAGATGGCGCAGCCGAGGTCCCGGAACTCGGGGTACAGGTCCCGGAACTGCATCCCCTCGTCGGTGCATCCGGGGGTGTTGTCCTTCGGATAAAAGTACAGCACCAGCGGCCTGCCTCGCGCGTCGTGCAGCCGGAACGCCTTGCCGTCGGTAGACGGCGCCTCGAAGTCGGGAACGGCCAGGTTCTCGAGCATGAATTCTGTCTCCTTGTTTGGGGATTGAAAGTGATGGCGTGCCGGGGAGATGCGCTCATGCCAAGAACTCTGGGCCCTGCACGGCCAGCGTGCCCGCGCGTCCGCGGACTTCCCCGATGGCGGTCTCGTGGCGTGGCAGGTTCTTGTCGGGCAGCGACTCAAAATACTCGCGAAGCGACATCAGGCTGTAGCCCATCCCGCGCCAGCCCTCGAGCAGGCGTTCGAGCACGGGCGCGAGCTTCATGCCTTCGAGCTCTGCGTGCAGCGTGAAGACATGACCGCTGGCGAGGGCGTCGCGGCTGCGTTCCAGCAGATGCTCCGCGACGTTGCCCACCGCCACACCCTCCAGTCCTATCATTTCGTCCAGCGTAGGCAGCGTCGTCGGCAGCTGCGGGCATGCGATGATCTCCGCCTGGTAGACCGGCACGAAAGGTTGTGTCCCGCGCGTGTCCGAGCAATAGCCAAAGCCCAGCAGCTGGGTGAGCCGGTAGGCGTGGCGGTTCATGCGCCAGCCGGCGGCGCCGTGGACCTTGGGATCGGATCCGAAGATGTCGCGGAAGCGGTCACAGGCCAGCTCCATCTGGCGCCGCGTCCAGTCCGCGCCTTCGTCGGTGACGCGGTCCTGCCAGCGCACGTGGTCGTAGGTATGTATACCGACCTCGAACCCCTCGTCACGTACCCGGCGCATGATGTCGGCGCAGCGGCGGCCGATGTCCGGCCCCGGCAGCAGCGTGCCGTAGAGCAGCGTGATCACACCGTAATGAGACAGAGCCGAGGTGCGCCGAACTTTGCTCAGGAACCCACGTCGGAACACGCGTCTGATGGCGCGGCCGGTGTGGTCCGGCCCCAGGGTGAACAAGAACGTTGCGCCCGCACCGTGCTTCTTCAGCAGTTGCACCAGCCGCGGCACGCCCTCGCGCGTCCCGCGGTAGGTGTCCACGTCGACCTTGAGGGCTAGATTCAAGCTTCAACCCCGGTTAACCACGGAGACACGGAGAGCACGGAGAACGGCAACGTCTCAACGCGAATGCACGAAGGCCGCATGCAAACGCGAATGTTCGCCTCGATGCGCTCTCCGGAGCAGTTGAGGAACTGGTTGTGGTTTGGACAGCTCACTTCACAACTTCGCTCTTCTGAGCGCCTCGGCAGTTCATGGTCCGTTCTTCTCCGTGCTCTCCGTGTCTCATGCCTTAGTCCACCAGGCCGCGGGCTTCGGCTACCAGGCCGCGGTAGGCGTCGAAGATGTTGCGCAGCGCGTGCTCCATGTTGACCTTGGGGTCCCATTCGAGATCGCGGCGGGTGTTGTCGATCTTGGGCACGCGGTTCTGCACGTCCTGATAGCCGGCGCCGTAGTAGGCGGCCGAGCCGATCTCCAGCATCTTCACCTGCTTGGCCTGGGCTCGGTATTCCGGATATTCGAGCGCCAGGTCGATCATCATCTGCGCCAGCTCGCGCACGGAGTAGTTGTTGCGCGGGTTGCCGATGTTATAGATCTTTCCCGTGGCGATCCCATCACGGTTCTCGATGATTTTCACGAGCGCGTCGATGCCATCGTCGACATAGGTGAAGGCGCGTTTCTGCGTCCCGCCGTCCACCAGCTTGATCTCCTCGCCGCGCACGATGTGCCCGAAGAACTGCGTGATGACGCGTGAGCTGCCTTCTTTGGGCGTGTGGATGCTGTCCAGGCCGGCGCCGATCCAGTTGAACGGACGGAACAGGGTGAAGTCGAGCCGCCCCTCCGACCCGTAGGCCCAGATCACGCGGTCCATCAACTGCTTGGCGCAGGCGTAGATCCAGCGCTGTTTGCTTATCGGGCCCAGCACGAGCTCCGAGACCCCCGGGTCGAACTCTGCGTCCCGGCACATCCCGTATACCTCCGATGTCGAGGGGAAGAGGATGCGTTTGCCGTACTTCACGCAGGATCGCACGATGGGGAGGTTGGCCTCGAAGTCGAGCTCGAACACCTTGAGCGGCTCTTTCACGTACATGGCCGGCGTGGCGATCGCCACCAGCGGCAGCACGGTGTCGCACTTGCGGATGTGATATTCGATCCACTCCTTGTTGATGGTGATGTCGCCTTCGAAGAAGTGGAAGCGCGGATGGCCCATCAGGTCCGCCACGCGCTCGTTCTGCATGTCCATCCCGTACACCTCCCACCCGGTGGTGTCGATGATGCGCTTGGACAGATGGTGGCCGATGAAGCCGTTGACGCCGAGGATGCAGATCTTCTTCATGGGTGGGCAAGCTTCGGGGTGGGTAGCCGCACGGGCGGGGTGGTGCCGACGCCCTGAAAGCTACGCTCGTCGAGCATTCTACCGTCCACTTCCAGGGACAGGACGCGCAGGGGCTTGCCGTCCCCACATTCCGCGTAGCAGCGCCCGGCGTGGCAGAACAGAGCCGGAACGCCGGCCTTCGGCGGGCTCTCGCCGGGCAGGAGCGTGCGCAAGACCCGCAGCCGCTTGCCCTGCACTTGGCAGAACGCGCCGGGGTAAGGAGGGGCGACACCCCGGACCAGGTTGTGGATCTCCGCTGCGCCGCGGCTCCAGTCGATTCGTCCGTCCTCGCGCTTGCGTGCCCCGAAATAGCAGCCGCGGGCCAAGTCCTGGGGGATGCGGGGCGCGGTCCCGGCCAGTAAGGCAGGCAACACACGGTCCAGCGCCATCTCCGCTGCCACCGTCACTTTCCCGAACACATCGAAGGCGGTGTCGTCGGGCAGAATCGGCACCGCCTGCTGGGCCACGATGTCGCCGGCGTCGGGCTTCTCCAACATGTAGTGCAGCGTCGCGCCGGTCTCGCGTTCGCCGTTGATCACGGCCCAGTTGACCGGCACTCGGCCGCGGTAGCGGGGCAGCAGCGAACCGTGCATGTTGAGCGCGCCGCGCGCCGGAACCTCGAGCAGGGCGGGCGAGAGCATCGATCGATAGTAGAACGAAAACAGGAACTCTGGCCGCAGTGC
>JBGPOV010000037.1:0-29604 GCA_041488255.1 Gammaproteobacteria bacterium
GGTCCGATCAGCGTGCCGACCCCGCCGAAGAGCGCGTAGAGCACCACTTGGGTGGAAAGCACCGGGCCGAGCTGGCCTGGGCCGACGAATCCCTCGTGAAAGGCGTACAGGCCGCCAGCCAGCCCCGAGACGAAACCGGCCAGCGAGAAGACCAGGCCCTTGTAATTCTGCGTCTTGTAGCCGAAGAAAGCGATGCGGCTTTCCCGCTGGCGGATGCCCGCGAGCACCAGGCCGAACTGGGAGCGGACCAGCAGGCGCAGCCCCACATACACGAGCACGAGCAGGACGAGGGCCATGTAGTAGAACACCGGCCCTTCGCTGATCTCATAGCTCGCCGCGGTCAAGCGCGGCAGGGAGGATATGCCGTTCTGTCCGCCGACGTAGGACCAGCCGCGGGCCAGGCGCTCCACGACGTAGGATCCGGTAAGTGTGCCCAGCGCTACGAACACCACGCTGGGCGGGCGTTTGCCCAGTATCACGATTACCGCTACAGCGAACGCGACAATCAGTCCGACCAAGGCGGCGGTCGGGAGCAGCACGAACACCGAGGTGATTCCCAGCTTGGTGGCCAGCAGCGCTGTGCAGTAGCCCGCCATGCCGAAGAAGAGCGCCTGCCCGAAGCTCAAGATCCCTGAGTAGCCCCAGACCAGATCGAAGGACAGCGCCAGGAGCCCGAGGATCAGCACCCGCGTAGAGAACAGCACCCAGAAATCGTCGAGGAACAGCGGAAGGATGAGCGCAACCGCCAGCAACCCGAGCTCGATCCATGGGAGAACGCGGCGGCCGTTGGCTGCTGTCAGGGGCGGTAGTTTCATCGCCTAGGTGGATTACAGGAGCGGCGTGACCGGACCGCGTGACCGGTCACGCCTCACCAGTCAAGCCGTCACACGCATTCCTTCGGGTCCACCATCCCCTTACTCTTCTCGACGATGTCGTACCTGCCGTTGTTGGCCACCGCAGTGTACATGTTCATCTTCACGTGCCAGGTGCCCGGCACTACTTCGCAGCCCCCGCCGATGCCATCGGTGAGCTTGGCCTTCTCCAGCGCCGCGGCGACCTCCTCGCGCTTCACGCTCTTGGCCGCCTTCACCGACTCGGCCCACAGGTTCAGCCCGCGCCACATGCCGGTCGCCGCGCTGCCCGCCGTCAGCGGGTTCTTGACGCTGAACAGCTTGTTGTACTCCTCCTGGATCTTATTGCCGAACGGGTCGTTCACCGCCTTGAAGTAGTCGAGGCAGCTCGCCAGGCCCTCGATCTCGTGGGCGGGTGTGATGTTGAGCGCGTTCTCGTCATAGAACACGCAGGCCAGGCGGCCACCCTTCTTGCTGAAGCCGGCCTCGTACAGCTGCTTGAAGAACGCGGCCACGCCGGGCGGAATGGTGGTGTTGAACACCACGTTCACCCCGCTCGACATGATCTTGTTCACCGTGGCGCTGTACTCGTTGTGGTCGACCGGGAAATACTCCTCGCCTATGACCTCCCCGCCGTTGGCTTCGATCACCTTGCGCGCGTACTTGTTCAACGTGTGCGGCCACACGTAGTCCGCCGACGGGAGATAGAACTTCTTGCCGCCGTTTTTCATCAGCCACGGGATGAAGGTGTCGCACTGCTGCGCGGGCGTGGGGCCGGTGCAGTACAGGTACCTGGTGCACTCCAAGCCTTCGTACAGCTGCGGATAGATGTACAGCGTCCGGCCGCGGTTGACGATCGTGTCCTTGATGGCGTTGCGCATGGAGCTGGTGATGCCGCCGAACACGACGTCGACCTTGTCCTGCGTTACCAGCTTGCGCACTCGGGTCACGGCGAGCTGCTCGGTGCTGGCGGTATCCTCGAGGATCATCTGCACCGGCCGCCCGAGCAGACCGCCCGACGCATTGAGATCGTCGATCACCATCTTGGCGACGTTCGAGTTGGGGATGCCGCCCCAGCTGATCGGTCCGGTGAGGTCGGTGGCGATGCCGACCTTGATGGGGTCGGCCGCCCATGCCCCCTTCGGGTTCAGCAGGTAGCTTCCGCCGCCGAGCGCCACCATGCCGCTGAGAAGGCTCGCCCGCTCCAGGAACAGGCGGCGCGAGTAGGACTGCAGCTTGTGCTTGTAATCGTCTTGCATCGCTACTTCCTCCATGTTGAAAGCAGGCCCTCGGGCCGGAACTTCACGATCGCGATCGCGATCAGGAAGACGAGCATGTCGGCCACCACGGGCTTGATGGCCCAGGGAAGCGCGGCGCTGGTGGCCCCTACGAACGCCGCGCCGACGATGGAACCCTCGAAGCTGCCCATGCCGCCCAGCATCACCGCCAGAAAAGACTTGATGAGGAAGGGTACCCCCATGTCGGCGTTGAGCGCGTAGATCGGGACCATGAGGCCGCCGGCAAGTCCCGCGAGCGCAGCGCCGAAGGCGAAGGTCGCCGCATAGACCCGGCCGGTGGAGATGCCCGACGCGCGCGCCAGACCTGGGTTCTCGAGCGAGGCGCGCACTTGCAGACCGAAACGCGTGCGCGTCAGCAGCAAGTAGCAGGCGACCATGACCAGCACGGTGATCAGAATGACGGCCGTGCGCCACTTGGAGATCGACACCTCGCCGATGGAGAACGAGCCGACGAGCGGCGCGACGACGCTGAAGAACTGGCCGGCGAGCAGCATGCGCACCCCTTCGCGCAGCGCGAGCGCGATCGCATAGGTGCCGAGCATGGCGATGATGGGGGCCGCATAGAAGCGCCGGATGACGGCGCGCTCCAGGACGAGGCCGACGAGCGCCACGGCGAACGGCGCGGCGATCATGCCGACCCAGACGGGGAGACCCTGTTCCGTGAGCAGGTATACCGTGTAGGCGCCGAGCAGCACGAATTCGCCATGGGCAAAATTGAAGATGCCCATCATGCTCGCGATCACGCCGAGCCCGAGCACGACCAGCACGAAGATCGCGCTGTACGCGAGGACGTCGAAGGTGAACGGAATCGCGCTCATTGCCGCGCTGCAGCGTTGGAGAATGCGCAGGCGAACCGCAATAAACATTCCGCCGAGCGGGGTACCTGCCCGACACACTTAAGCGCCGGAATCGACTCGGAAAGGCCGATGGGGGCGGCCGCAAGCGCGGCCGATCGCCGCTCACGCTCGGTGCGCCCACACGTCGTACAGGCACCGAAATAGTGAGTGCGCTCGCACGAGGAAGTACGTGAGATCGGCGCGCGCGAAGGCAGAATCGCAGCGCGGTGAGGCGTGTGCGCCAGGATGTGCTCCTCCCCTGTTCTCGTTGTCTTGCTTCGCCGCTTCCGGGCGAACACGGTGACCGCTCGGTTGAGCGAAGGGCGGGACGCTCAGGCTAGCTGCGCGGACAACGGGCGTCAATACCGGACCAGGTTGCCTGAGAAGCGGAAGTACGAGAACGCCCTTACTTATGCGCAAAGAGCGGCTCGGTGGCCCCCACGTCACTTGTGCTATGGTTGAATTTCCCATGCTCGATCAAGGACGAGAAGCCCTGCTACCGCACTGAGGAGGTCTCCATGGACTACCGTATCGTTTCGGCCGACGATCACATCGATCTGCAGTGGCTGCCGAAGGATCTCTGGCACAAGCGCGTGCCGGCGCAGTGGCGGGAGCGCTGTCCGAAGGTCGTGGAAACGCCCGAGGGCCCGTACTGGATGTGCAGCGGCGAGCGGTGGGATGCGTGGGGCGGGCGCAAGGGCGCGGCCGGGGCGATGGGCGGGCGGCGCCTCGCGCTCGAACGCGGCGGCGTGCTCGAGCCCGGCGTCCTGCGGCCGACGACGACCGCACTGCGGCTCGCCGACATGGATCGCGACGGCGTGGATGCCACCGTGATGTACGGCCCCATCGTGCCGCTGCTCATTCGGGATCCGGAGCTGCGCAGGCTGTGCTATCGCGCCTACAACGACTGGCTCGCCGAATTCTGCGCCACGGCACCCGCGCGCCTGATCGGCGTCGGCCTGATCCCCATCGACGACGCGAAAGGCGCGGCGGAAGAGGTGCGTTATCTACGGCGGATTGGCCTGCGGACCTGCATGCTCCTGGCGGCGCGCGTGGAGACGCCTCTCTGGGACGAGGCGTGGGAGCCGCTGTGGGAGGCGGCGGCCGAGACCGGCATCCCAATCGGCTTCCACCTGGGCGGCGGGATGCGCACGGTCGTGTTCAGCGGACCCAAGGCCGCAAACCCCGGGAACATGGGGGTGCGCGTCTCGACCTCGCCGGTACAGATGGACGAGGCGCTCGCGGCTGTGATCTTCTCCGGTGCCCTGGAGCGCTACCCTAACCTGAAGATCGTCCTCGCGGAGACGGGGATCGGCTGGCTGCCCTACATGCTCGAGAGGATGGACGACACCTATCGGAAGTTCCTCGACGCGCCGGACTTCTGGCGCAGTCAGAGCGGGCTCGCATTGGCCATGGCGCCGAGCGCCTACTTCCGCCGCCAGATCTGGGCGACCTTCCAGACCGATCATGCCGGGCTGCGCCTGCTGGACGTCCTGGGGGAGGACCGCGTGATGTGGGCTTCGGACTACCCGCACGCCGACAGCACCTGGCCGGAGTCGCAGAAAGCGATCGAGGATAACTTCAGAGACGTCCCGGCCGGCGCGCGCCGCCGCGTCGTCTGCGAGAACGCGCGCCAGCTGTACGGGCTGAACTGATCCGCTGCAAGTGCACGCCGCCCCCTCACCCTAACCCTCTCCCGGGCGTCTCGGGACGCTGCCCTCACCCTAACCCTCTCCCGGGCGTCTCGGGACGCTGCCCTCACCCTACCCTCTCCCAGAGGGAGAGGGATCTTATATCTGCTGGGGAGAGGGGATCTTCGTTGGTGACCCTGCCACGAGGGGAGAGGGGATCTGCGTGAGGCTCTACGCGCTACCACTCGACCCCCTCTCCCTTGATGGGTCCCTTGATGGGGGAGGGGGGTCATCACTGTCGGATCGGTTGATCCAATTCACTCGGCTCCCATCGCTCCCCGTCACGGTGATAGCATTCGCCCCCGGGGACAACCACTATGCTCGTCAACTGCGCCGCGTATCAAGACGGCCGAAAGCTCGGGGATATCCCGCCGAGCGAGATCAGCAACTACGTCAGCCGGCCGGAATGTTTCGTATGGGTCGCGCTATTCGAGCCCTCTCCAGAGGAGCTGGACGCGATGCAGGAGGAGTTCGGCTTGCACGAGCTGGCGGTCGACGACGCGCGCCATGGTCATCAGCGCCCGAAGATCGAGGAGTATGGGGATTGCCTGTTCGCCGTCCTACAGACGGTCGAGGTTGCGGGCGATGACCTGAAGGTGGGGGAGATCGCCGTTTTCGTGGGCCGCAACTATGTTCTGTCGGTTCGGCGCGGCACGGAGCGCGGCTTTTCCGACGTCCGCGCACGCTCCGAGCGGGAGCCCGAACTGTTGCGCTATGGCTCGGGCTACGTGTTCTACGCGATCATGGACGCGGCGGTGGACCGTTACTTCCCGGTGCTGGATACGCTCGAGGTGGAGCTGGAGGAGGTCGAGAAGCGCATCTTCTCCGGTCGCAGCAACCGCGAGATCATCGAGGCGCTCTACAGCCTGAAGCAAAAGCTGATGACGCTCAAGCACGCGGCCGGTCCGCTGCTAGAGGCGACCGGAAAGCTCTACGGCGGCCGGGTGCCGCAGCCTTGTGCCCGTCTTCAGGAGTACTTCCGCGACATCTACGACCACCTGGTCCGGCTGAACCAGTCGATCGAAAGCTTGCGGGAAATGGTCACCACGGCGATCACCGTGAACCTGTCGCTGCTCACCATACAGGAGAGCGAGGTCACCAAGCGGCTCGCCGCGTACGCCGCACTGGTGGCCGTGCCAACCATGATCGCCGGCATCTATGGCATGAACTTTCAGCAGATGCCGGAGCTCTCCTGGCAGTGGGGCTATCCGGCATCGGTCGCGACCATGGCCGCAATCGACGTGTATCTCTTCTACCGTTTCCGCAAGGCGAAGTGGCTGTGACGGTGTCGGTGCCGGCTCACCCCGCCGGCGGGAAGAACGCGTAGGTCATCCAGATCAGCACCACCATCAGGACCGCACCCAGCGCGATACTCCACCGGATCAGCGAAATTTCCACCGGGAGCAGCGGCTCGACCGGCATCTGCTCCAGCTCGGACTTGATCTTCGGTTCGTCAGCCATTGCGTTGCCTCCCGATGCTCACCCGGCCGCCAGCGGCGGCTTCACGCCGTGGAAGAAGATCCACGAGATCACCAGTGCGACCCAGATGATGAACCCGAACAGGGACACCACGTATACCGCCGCGAGCTTGCCGATGCCTTCCGCCCACAGCTTGCGGAAGTTCGACATCACCCCAATGGTGAAGAATGTCAGCACGAAGAAGATCACGCGCAAAGTGTTGGCTTCCTTCATCGCGGCGCCGATCTTGGCTCCGAACCCCTTGGATGCGCCGAGCGAGAGCAGCAGGATCACCAGGAAGGTCACGATGTAGCCCAGCACGAACTTCGGGAAGCGTTCCCAGATCTCGCTCGCACGCGCCTTGTCGCCCTCGCGCACGTTGATCCGCGTGGTCCAGATGTAAGCCAGGATGAATGCCCAGATGCCGATGAAGATGTCGATGAAGATCTTCACGGTGGTCGTCGTGCCCAGGATCCAGCCGGCCTCGTACTTTACCCCGCTCGCCGCTGCGGCGGTGAGGTACAACGACTCCGTGATCGCCCCGCTCGCGACGGCGGCGCCGTCTGTCTTGACGGCGAGGCCCATCCAGGCCGCCGCGACCATCGGCTCGTTCGGCATGACCGCCTGCGCGACGAACGGCAGGATGATCAGCTCGACGACGGCGAAGATCACGACCAGCGACGAGACCATGATCGGCACGATCGGTCGCGCCCGGATCGCGCCCCCGGTGGCGATCGCGGCCGAGACTCCGCAGATCGAGATGCCCGAGGCGAGCGGGGCCGCCCACTCGCGGCTGAACTTGAAGTACTTCCTCGCCACGTAGTAGACCACGGCCCAGTAGATGAGATAGGCCTCGATGATGGCCGCCAGCCCGCGGAACATCAGCGAGCTCGCGAAGCCCAGCTGCTGAGCGGCGGTGAGGCCGAGGAACCCCCCCAGGATCACGATCGCGGTCTTGATGTACAGCTCGGGCCGCACCGCCTCATGCATCCAGGCGGCGAACTTCGGCATGAAGTTGCCGACCGCCAGCCCGGCCAGCAGCGCGACGATGAAGCCGGCTTCGGGCGTCAGCCGCAGCGACCACGAGATGCCGAAGCTCTTGAAGTGGGCCGGGGTCGTCGCCGCGATATTGGCCCAGCTGCCGATGATCCACGAGATATAGCTGAGCCAGAACACGGCGGTGAACCCGAGCGCGAACCGCTTCACGTCTGCCTTGAGGAGCATCGCCCCGACGCTCAGGACCAGAAGCAGGGCGAGGTAGGTGACGACGAGCGCGCCCACTCCCCCGAGCCCGGCGTAGGCCTTGGAGACGGGCGCCAGGGCTTTTGCCAAGTCGGCCCACATCGACGTGGATACTACCCACCCGAGGAGGTCGGCTCCCACGAGCGTGCCCAGGGACAGCACGAACACCAGGAACCCGAGCCAGACGGACAGCCAGTCCTCGTTCATTCCAGACTTCGTTGCCTGCATATTGTTCTGCCTCCCTCGCGCTCGACAGGCTAATCCTTCCGCCCGGCGCGTGGCAAGCCGCTGTAGCGAAGCCGGGCCCCCTCCGTCTCCCTCCCCCATGGGCGGGGGAGGGATGGGGTGGGGGATGTTCAGTCCCCGATCGACAACTGCACCAGGGCGCTTGCGTCCGTGGAGCTCTCCAGCCCGAAGATGCCGGCGGCGAGGCGCGCGGTCTGCGCTGGCGCAAGAATGGTGGCCGCGTTCTCCTCGAACTTCGCGACCAGATCCGCCGTGCTCATCGGGTTCTCGGCGGCCCCCCTGTTGTGTTCCTCGATGGCCTCGTAGGTCGCTCCGTTGTGCAAGGTGACCTTGACCTGCCCTTTGAACCGCTCTGGACCCGGAAAGGTGGGATCGACGTGGTACGCCACCGAGTCGGCTAGACGCAGGATCTCCGGGTCGCGAAGCGCACTCGGCTGGTACGCATCCTTTCCAAGACTGCCCACCTGCAGCGCCTCCGCCAAGGTGTACTGCAGGCTGACACGTCCATGCGAATCGGACTTGGGTCGCCGCTTCTCGGCTATCGGCTCGCAAACGATCGGCACGATATGACCCGCCACGGAGCAGGCGATCTCGCGGACGGAACCGGGGTTGATGCCGTGCTGCTGTCGTAGCCGCAGCAACGCGTCGACATAGGGATGGATCACATGGGCCGCCGGGAACGGCTTGAAGGACGATCTTCGACTCTCCCACGTCACGCCGAGCCCGTCCGTAATCCGCGCCAAGTTGCGCGGAACGCTTTCGTCTTGTAGATGGGCGGCGAACAGCCCGAACCGGCCCTCGAAGACGGCGCGCGGGCCCGTCGTGCCGGCACGGCCCAGGAAAGCCGCGACGATGCCGCTGTGCGCTGCCGAACCCGAATGCAGGAACTTCGACTGCGTGCCGTCGACCCAGCACTCCAAGATGCCCGCGGCTGAGCTGCCGACGATGCCGGCAGCGTTTACGAGCTGCTCCTGAGTCAGGCCCAGCAGCTTGCCCGCGAGATAGGTTGTTCCGAACGGCGCGAACAGCCCGGTCGGATGGAAGCCGCGGCGATGAAACTGTCCGGGCGCCACGCTGCCCACGCGACAGGCGATCTCGTTGCTCAGGGCGATTGCCGTGATCAGCTGCTTGCCGGAAACAGTCAGCGTCTCGGACAAGGCGAGACCAGCAGCCACCGACGGACTGCTCATGTGCACGATGGATTCGTTGTGCGTGTCGTCGAACTCGAGCGCTTGGGCCAACGCCCCATTTACGAACGCCGCGATGGGTATCCCCACGCGCTCGCCAGTCCCGAGGATGCGGCCTTCGCTGCTGGACCCCAGGGCGCTCGCCGCTTGTCGCACGGACTGGCCGTAGGCCGTGCCGAGGCCGGCCAGCGCTAGCCCCATGACATCGAGGATGCGCAGCTTGGTGCTTTCCACGACGTCTGCCGGAAGATGCTCGAATTTCAGGGCAGACGCCCAATGGGTCAGCTGCTCAGAGCGGGACGGCATCGATGTCATTCCCAATCTTGATTACCAATGAGGCTCAGCCGGACTTAGGACTCCTTCCCCCGCTTGCGGGGGAAGGCGGCGTCGATGCCGTGCATTTAGCCGACCGCGCCGGGATCGGCGTTCAGGACGCCGCCGACGCGCGCGCGGGCTTGCGCTGCCCGGTCTGCGTCTGCGTCACCAGGCACAGGGTGCATAGCACGACTTCCCAGTCGTCGACCTTGCACATGGCCTTGTACCTGGAGTCGTCCATCTGCTCCTTGGAGCGATGCACGATGGCGCTGACACGGACCCAGTCGATGTGCCCCGGGGGAAGTGCGAATGACTTGGCCAGTCGGCCGAGCACCTCGCCCGCCTGGTTTAGGAGCTCACATCCCTGCGTCCCGGCTCGCAGCCGCAGGGGCATGCCCACCTGCAGCTCGCCGATCGCTTCGCGCACCCGCGGCCGGGCGGCGCGTCCGGGGTAGCCGAGATCCACGTCGCGCATTCCCAGGGCGATGAACTCGCGCTCGAGCCCCGGATCTGGGTGCGGGAACGACGCCTGCCGCGAGCGGTGGATGGATGGACCTGCCTCGAGCAGGGGCGAGAAAGGATTCGGGCGCCCGATCAATTCGAACAGCGTGAGCGTTTCGCGCGCGCGGGTCATGCCGACGTAGTACAGTCGGCGCTCTTCCTCGAGCGCTTGCGCCGACCAGCCGCCGTCGAGCATGACCACGTGCTCGTATTCACGCCCCTTGGCGCCGTGGACGGTACTGAGCGTAAGGCGCCCGCGGACCAGCGGGCGCATCTCTTGACCGGCCTCGGACAAGCTCTCCAGCACCTGCTGCGCCGGCAGCATGCCCGTGGCGCTGTCAACGGCGAGATCTTCGATCAATCCCGCCACCTGCTCGGTCCAGACATTGGGGCTGGCCGTGCCGAACGGGCGGCCCAGCCAGCGGCGCAGGGCCTCCACCCGAACCAGGCCCGTCCGGCGGGCGCGCAACAGGCGCGCGAGCCGGTGACCTTCGCGCGTGTGCCGCAAGCGAGGCTGGCCTGCCGCGCCGTGTGGGTCGGAGAGCGCGTAGGGAACGCCGTTCAGCTCGCACCAGGCCCGCACGGGCGCGAGCGCGCGATGCGTGCGCGCCAGCACGGCAACGTCCGACCAGTCGAACGAGGGATCGAGGCTGCGCAGCCGCCCGATCTCCGCCACCACCAGCTGGGCCTGGATGTTGGGATCCGCAGGACAGCTCACGACGTGCACGCGGCCCTGCAGCAGAGCATCGCGCGTGGACCACTCCCCGCCCGGAGGATCGGCGCGCCGGGCGTGGTTCACGCGGATCGGATGCTTCGATTTGAGGCGCTCCGGCGCGCGCGCGATCAGTTGATTGGCGCAATCGATGATATGTGCGGTCGAGCGGTAGTTCTCCACCAGGAACTCGACCTGGGCGTCGTAGTCCTTCTGGAAGCGGCGGATGAACTCGACATCGGCCCGCCGGAAGGCGTAGATATTCTGGTCGTCGTCGCCCACCGCGAGCAGGGTCAGCTTGGCGTCCCGGTCGGCGTGCGTGCGTCCCGCCAGCGCGGCGACGAGGCGGTACTGAAGCTCGTCGATGTCCTGGTATTCGTCCACGAGGATGTGGCGATACCCGCGCAGCAGCCGGTCGCGCAGCTCGTCGGCTTCGTCGCCGAGCTGGCTGCGGCCCTCGAGCAGCTCCACCGCCTGCGCCAGCAGGCGGTCGAAATCGGGCACGGCATCGGCTTCGGCGAGAGCCGCCAGGCTCGTGCCTGTGAGTCGCAGCGCCATGGCGTGGTAGGTCATCACCACCACCCCTGCCGCGTCACGACCCACCAGATCGAACAGGCGCCGGCGCACCGCGTAGGCAGCCGCCCGATTGAAGGTCAGCACGATGATGCTGTCGGGCGGCACCCGCAGCACACGCAGCAGAAACGCGGCGCGGTGGACGATCACGCGTGTCTTGCCCGAGCCCGGGCCGGCGAGCACGAGCCGGTTCGCCGCGGTCTCGTCGGCGACCAGGCGCTGCTGCACGGGGTGTCGCAGGTCCTCGACGATGCGGCGATACGACTCCGCGGTCGTCGCGCGCTCGAGCAACTCTTTGCGCCCGGCGAAGAAATCGCGCACGAACCGGGTCTTGGTCCAGGTGAAATATGCGGACACGAACGCCAGCGCGTCGGCCAGCCTGCCGAGCGCGCGCCGGGCATACTCCTGCACGACGTGGATCTGGAAGTTGCGCTCGGCGTAGTGCTGCAGCAGCGGCGCGAAGTCGGTCTTGGCGAAGCGCCGCCGCGCCTCCTCGGGCGGCAGGCGCAGCGTCATGGCGGCGCGGAACACCCCCCGCCCGTGCTCGAGAACGATCACTCCGAGGCTGTCCAGATAGAGCAGCGCCTGCTGCACGGCCTGCGCCTCGTCGGCCACCCGGCCGATCAGGGCTAAATCGGCGCGCAGCGCCTGGCACAGCTCGCCGGCCTTGGCTTCCACTAGCAGATCGGCGCCCACCACGCCCGGCGGAACCTTGTTCGCGAGATATGCGAGCAGGCTGGCCGCCGCCGCTCGGCGCCGCTCCGCGTGCTCGCCCAGATCGGGCCAGGAACAGTGCAAGCGCACCCGGTAATGGTCGTGCGAGTGCTTGCGCACCGCGAGGCAGGAGCGTTGAGCGCCGGCATCGCCGAAGGGCTGGCCGAGCGAGCGCAGCTGGCGCAGCACGTCGTCGGGCAACACATCGGGGCCGACCTGCTCGCGCAGGTGCTGGCATAGCAAGCGCGGGTTCAGCTCCAGCCAGCCCTGCTCGGCGGCGTCCGGCGCCTGCTCCGGGAGAATGTGGAGCAGCGCGGTCTCGAGCGTCGCGATCCACTCCAGCCGCTTGTGTGACGACTTGGAGATGCCCTTGCGCAGGTAGACCGAGATCTGCAGGTCGTTGCTGAGCACGCCCAGCTGCTCGAGCGCGTTCAGCACCCGGATGCACTCGTCGCTGGGGATCCCGGTCTGCTGCATGAGCTCGTCGGTGCTGATGCCTTCGTTCGGCTCGGCGCTCATCAGCAGCTCGACAATGGACGCGTATTTCTCGGTCGTCTCGGCCGACAGGTTCGCTCTGCGCAGGCGCTCGCGCGCCTCCTCTAGCGTCCGCACTTTCAGGCTGGAGGGGAAGACGCGGGTGTGGTTCTCATCGCGGCGCAGCAAGCGGGCGCGCTCGAGCCAGGCGATCGCGGTGCGCACCTTGGTGTCGGCGTCCGGATTCTCCGCCTCGATGGACACGTCCAGCTCTTCGTCGGCCAGGATTTCCCCCGCGGTGATGACGACTTCCCCGTCCCTGGACCTCGCCGCGCGGCGGCGCACCAGCTTGAGAATCTCGGCGATGTCCTTCTGCGACAGCCGCGAGCGCCCCGCCATGCCGAACTGCACTTCGACGTCCTCCTCGTCGTAGAGCAGGACGCAGCGGGCCTCGCGCCGATCGCGGCCGGCCCGGCCGGCTTCCTGGAGGTAATTCTCCAGCGAGCCCGGGATCTCGGCGTGCACGACCAGCCGCACGTCTGGCTTGTCCACGCCCATGCCGAAGGCATTGGTGGCGACGATCACGCGCAGGTCGCCGTCGATGAACGCCTGCTGCACGTGCTTCTTGACCTCGGGGGTGAGACCCGCGTGGAAGTGGCCGCAGGCCCAGCCGTTGGCGCGCAGGAAAGCGGCGATCGTCTCGGCGCTCTTGCGGCGCGCCGTGAACACGATGGCGCCCCCATCCTGGCCGCCGAGCGCCTCGGCAAGGAGCTGCTGGATGTGCACCAGCTTGTCCTGCTTGCGCACCGGCAGGACCTCGAAGTGGAGGTTCACGCGCTCGTGCCCGCCGGCGAAGCGGCGCAGCCGGATGCCGAGGACCTCGGCGAAGTGGGCCTCGAGGTCGGCGATGACATCGAGCTTGGCGGTGGCCGTGAAGCAGGCGATCCGTGGCAGATCGTTTCCATGGCGCTCACGGATGAACCGCGCTGCGTAGAGGTAGTCCGTGCGGAAGTCGTGGCCCCACTTGGACAGGCAGTGCGCCTCGTCGAACACCCAGGCGTCGATGTCGCGGTAGCGGATGGCTTCCACGAAACTGCGGTTGCGCAGCTGCTCGGGCGACACCAGCAGGATGCCGACATCGCCCAGCCGGATGCGGTCGAGCACGTCCTTGCGCTCGGGCATGGACAGCAGCCCGTTCAGCGCAGCGGCGCTGAAGATACCCTGCCGCACCAGACCGTCGACCTGGTCCTTCATCAGCGATTGCAGCGGCGAGATCACCACGGTGAGCTGACCTGTCCGCCAGAAGCGCGACAAGGCGGGCAGCTGATAGCACAGGGACTTGCCCGCACCGGTCGGGAGGATGGCCAGCAAATGCTCACCGCGCATGCCAGCACGGACGATGGCTTCCTGCAACGAGCCCCCGTCCGCGGATGCGGGTTCCGGCCGGAACGAGGCCAACCCGAAGTGGCGGCGCAACTCCCGCAGCGGATCGAGATACTCGCTGCAGTAGCGGCACTCCGGTCGGTCGCATGGCGTGTCGCGCAGCTCGCGGATGATGCGCCGGGTGTCCGGAAAGCGCAGCGCGACCCAGGGCGGTAGCACCGAATTGCCGCCCGACACCCGCAGCCATGCAACGGCATAGGCAAGCGGGGTCAGCCGCGCCGGCTGGGTCAGGTCGTCCTCGAGCAGGCCCCGGAGCCGGGTGGAGCAGACCTTGAAGCCCAGCAGGCCCGTCAGGTGTTCTTGCACCTCGTCCAGACCCGGGCGTGGCGCCTGGCGCAGCTTCCTGAACAAGCTGTCGAGTCCGCCTGCTCGACTCCCGGCAAGCAGGTAGTGATGGCAGGCAAGCTCGGCGGGTGAGGTGCGGCCCAGCTCCAGCAGAGCGTCGTGCTCGTCCTGGAACAGTTGCAGGCACAGCCGGCAGTCGCGCAGCGGGTCGCTACGGGAGTCGCGCACCAGCTTGTAGTTCTTGACCAGCCGGTGATAGGGATTCTGGGGAAAGGCGATGGGGGACAGCTGCAGCGTGTCCACCACCGGCAGCCGGTCGAGGGCCAGTTCGCCGAGCACGAGCCGCAGCGCAGGCAGATCGTGCGCAGTGATGTTGTGGCCGAGAACGAACGCTGCGTCGGCGGCCATGCGGTCGAGCGCTTCGACGACTTGGGAATGCTCGAACTGCCCTTGAAACAAGGCCTGCTCGTCGGTGTCCGGCCGCCACGCAGCGATCTTGTGGATTCTGTCGGCAGCCGCGTGAGCCGTTTCGAGGTCGATGCACAGACAGCGCGGCTTCAGCGCGCCCGCAGGGTCGTTCATCGTGTCAGTTGGCGGCGAGGAAAGCGCGGTGACGGGCCGCTGCCCCCTTCCGCATGTCGCAACATGTCAACCATAGCGCAAGGCGGGAGGTGTACGCAACAGACGACCGACTCGCATATCACGTCCTCCCCGCCGATCATCGTGACTGATGCGGCGGTGGGTGTTGCAGGGCGAAACTCATTACAATGGCCCGCGGCGCACAGGATGTCCCCTCCCTACTCCCTCCCCCGCTCGCGGGGAGGGTGGGGGTTCATCGTTTGCGCGATCGCCCAACACAGCGCGGCGGCGTTCATACCCCCTTCCTCTCCCTCCCCCGCGAGCGGGGGAGGGTTGGGGTGGGGGTGACTAGGAGTCGACGATGGCGAAGGAGCATCTCGGGTTCATCGGGGTCGGCAGAATGGGCGGTCCGATGGCCGGCCGCCTGTTGGACGCCGGATACCGGCTGACGGTCTGCGATAAAGACGAGCGAGCGATGGCGCCGCTCATCTCGCGCGGGGCGCAGCGGGCGTCGTCCCCGGCGGCGCTGGCCTCTGCCGTCGATACGATCCTCGTGAGTCTGCCGACCCCGGCCGTGGTCCAGGCCGTTGCGCTCGGCGAGGACGGCGTCATCTTCGGCACCAAGGTCAAGACCTTCATCGATCTGTCCACGTCCGGGCCGCGCACCGCGGTCGCCGTCGCAGAAGGTTTGCGTACCAAAGGCATCACGGCCGTGGATGCGCCCGTGAGCGGGGGAATCAGTGGCGCGGAGAAGGGAACGCTTGCCGTCATGGTCTCCTGCCCGCAAGACTTGGCTGCGCGGCTTCGCCCGATACTGGAGGTCCTCGGCAAATTCTTTTTCATCGGCGATCGCCCGGGCATGGGGCAGACGATGAAGCTCGCCAACAACCTGCTGTCGGCCACGGCGCTTGCGATCTCCTCCGAAGCCATCGTGATGGGCGTCAAGGCCGGGCTCGACCCGAAGGTCATGATCGACGTCATCAACGCCGGCAGCGGCCGCAACAGTGCGACTCAGGACAAGTTCCCGAAGGCCATCCTGCCGCGTACGTTCGATTTCGGTTTCTCAACCGGGTTGCTGTACAAAGACGTGATGCTGTGTCTGGAGCAGGCCGAGGCGTTGGGGGTGCCGATGTTGGTCGGGAACGCGGTGCGTCAGCTCCTGGCGATCACGAAGGCCAGGCAGGGATTCGATTCCGATTTCACCACGATGGTGAAATGCGTCGAGGAATGGGCCGGAGTCGAGGTCAAGGGATAGAACCGAGAGGCGACGATGTCGAGCACGGACACCTATGAGGTCTACGCCATACACTATGGGCATCATCCGAATCGCTTCGCAAACGAGAACTTCATCGGCGGCGATGCGCACGAGGGCCCGATGCCGCTCGACTACTTCGTGTGGGCGATCGTAGGAGAGAAGCGCAGGTTCGTCGTCGACACCGGCTTCGATACCGAGATGGCCAGCAAGCGCCAACGCAACGTCGTGCGCTCGCCCGGCGTGGGGTTGAAGGCCATTGGCGTCGACCCCGCGGATGTCGAAGACGTCATCATCACCCACATGCACTACGACCACATCGGGAACTACACGCTCTTCCCGCGGGCGCGCTATCACCTGCAGGAAAAGGAGATGGCTTACTGCACGGGCCGCCACATGTGCCATCCGGTCTTGCGCCATCCCTTCGACCCCGACGATGTGACAGTCATGATCCGGCGGCTGTATGAAGGTCGCTTGCAGTTTCACGACGGTGCCGACGAGCTGGCGCCCGGCGTGAGCGTGCACCACATCGGCGGACACACGATGGGACTGCAAGTCGTGCGCGTTGCAACAAAACGCGGCTGGGTGGTGCTCGCATCGGACGCGTCGCACTTGTACGCCAACATGGAGCAGGGGCGGCCGTTTCCGATCGTCTACAACGTTGCCGACATGCTCGAGGGCCACGCCACGTTGCGGCGGCTCGCGAGCTCGTCGCAACACATCATTCCGGGCCATGATCCGCTCGTGCTGACCCGTTATCCAGCTGCACGGTCCGGGCTCGAGGGCGTCGTGGTGCGCGTCGACGTCGATCCGAAGCGATGAAGCCTGCATGCCGGTAACCAGAGAGCTCGCAGCCTACCTAGTCGGGAGCCGGCCCGATCAAATCCCTTCAGACGTTCAGCATGAGGCTCGCCGCGCCATCCTGAATTACGTCGGATGTGCGGTAGGTGGAAGCCGCGAAGACGCGGTCGAGATCGCGTTAAAGGTGCTGATGCCTTATTCCGGCGAGCGCACCGCCAGCGTGCTCGGTCGAGAGGAGCGGCTCGATCCGCTATACGCGTCTCTGCTGAACGGGATCAGCTCGCATGTGCTCGACTACGACGACACCACGCCGAGCAACTACATTCATCCGACATCGCCCGCGGCCTCCGCGTTGTTCGCATTTGCCTGCACGACGGCGGTGACCGGCACTGACTTCGTGCATGCGCTGGTGCTTGGCTTCGAGGTGCAGTCGCGCATCGGCGACGCAACTTATCCTGCACACTACGAGGCCGGCTGGCATAGCACCGGATCGATCGGCGTCTTTGGCGCCGCGGTGGCGATCGGCAAGCTTCTCGCTCTCCCGGTGCAGAACATGATCTGGGCGATCGGCCTGGCCGCCACCCAGGCGGCCGGTCTGCGGGAGATGTTCGGCTCCATGGGCAAGGCCTTCCATCCGGGGCGCTCGGCCCAGAGCGGCTACCTGGGGGCACTGCTGGCGCAAGCCGGGTTCACCAGCGGCGAGTACGGCATCGAAGGGCCGAGAGGCTTCGCCCCCGTGACGGCCAGGGAGTTCGATCTGGCTCGCGTGACGGCGGGCTTCGGCTCCGACTTCGGTCTGCGCCGCAACACCTACAAGCCGTTCCCCTGCGGGATCGTCATCCATCCCACCATCGATGCATGCATACAGATCCAGCGCGAGCGCAAGCTTTCACCCCGAGACGTTAAAGCGGTGCTGTTGAAGGTTGCCCCGCTCGTGCTCGATCTGTGCAACAAGCGGGACATCGGCAAGGGACTGGAGGGCAAGTTCTCGGTCTACCACGCCGCCGCGATCGGTCTGGTCCGCGGCAGGGCAGGGATTGCGGAGTTCACCGACGCAACGGTCAACGACCCGGACGTGAAGCGCGTGCGCGAGAAGATGACTGTCGCCGTGGCCGACAAGAGCATCGCCGAAGACGAGGTGATCGCGGAGGTGACGCTGGCGAGCGGCGAGCGTGTAGTCAAGCACGTGGAGCACGCCATCGGCAACCTGGCGCGCCCGATGACCGATCGCGAGCTCGCGGACAAGTTCCGCGACCAGGCAGCGCCGGTGCTGGGGTCTCAGCGATCGGACGAACTGGTAGCGCTCTGCTGGAGCATCGACCAGCTCGCCGATTGCCGTACGCTGATCGAGGCAGCCGCGCCGGCGCCGTGAGCGGGCTCACGGACTTGACCGAGAGCTTCGTGCAGGCGCTGACAGACCGAGTGACAAGCCGGTTCGACCACGGTACGCTACCGATCAAGCCTCGTGGCCGCTTTCTGGTGCTATTGAGCTCTGCCTAACTGGCTGATGAGGTTGGAAGCGACGACCCCCACGACCCCCACCCCAACCCTCCCCCGACTCGCGGGGGAGGGGCGCGCCGGAGCGTGGAGCAGGGGCCCCTTCGGGGATGCGACCGCGCAGACGCGCATTAGAACGCGGGGATCCGGCGCGCTGCATCCCGCTCCGGGGTCGCATCCATCGGCCAAGGCCGACGGAACCTGCTCCGCCCTCCGCGGGCGCGGAGGGGGCCCCTCAACGATGAAACTGGAACAGCCGGCATGACGCAGGCCGCGCAGGCTGACCCCGCTGCGCAGGGCTGGCGCCACATCGTGCGCCTGGCAAAGGTCGATATGACCTTCGGTAAGGTGCAGGCGCTGTCTCAGGTCGATTTCGAAGTCGGGCGCAATGAGATCGTCGGTCTTCTGGGCGACAACGGCGCTGGCAAATCCACCCTGATCAAGATCGTGAGCGGTGTTCTGCGGCCGACCGCAGGCAGCATCTGGGTGCGCGGCAGCCCCATCGATCTGGACGACTATTCCGTGCGCATGGCCCACGAGTTGCGCATCGAGACCGTGCATCAAGGGCAGTCGCTGGGGGAAAAACAGCCGCTGTGGCGCAACCTGTTCGTGGGACGACAGATCACGGGACGCTTCGGCTTCATCGATGTCGACAAGGAGAAACAGATCGCCGACCAGCTCCTGCGCCAGGCGATCGGCTTCCGCGGGCACGGCATCACAGCGGATTCCACCGTGCGCGATCTGTCGGGCGGCGAGCGGCAGGGGATCGCGATCGCCCGCGCCATGTATTTCCAGGCCGACCTGATCGTGCTCGACGAGCCCACGACAGCTCTGGCGGTCAGCGAAGTACGCAAGGTGCTCGCCTTCGTCGAAGGCGTCAAAACCGCGGGCCATGCCTGCATCTACATCGAGCACAATCTGGCGCATGTGCACGAGGTCGCCGACCGGCTGGTGCTCCTGGACCGCGGCAAGGTGGTCGGGGAGTTCGCCAAGGGAGCGATCAGTCTCGCCGAGCTGACCAACCAGATGATCGCGCTGCATGAGGGACACGTTCGTGGCCACGGTTGAGTCCGCCAGGCTGCGGGTCCTGCGGATCGAGGGGCTGCCGATCGTCGCCGTGCTGTTGATCTTGGTGGTGGCATTCATGATCTCCGCTCCCGAGGTCTTTCTCGGCTATCGAATCTACATGTCCTTTCTGTCAACGGTGCCGCCGCTGCTGGTGCTGGCAGTGGCGTTGACCCTGGTCATCGCAGCGGGCGAGATCGACCTTTCTTTCCCTTCGGTCATCGCCCTGGCGGGCTGGGTTCTGGGCTACTGCATCCACGAATGGGCGTCCCCTTGGCTCGGCCTCGTTCTCGCGCTGGCCAGCGGCGCGCTGGTCGGATACGTCAACGGCATTCTCATCGCCCGCGTCGGCATCCCATCGATCATCGCCACGTTGGCGACACAATTCCTGTGGGGCGGGCTCACCACGGTGCTGTCGCAGGGTTTGTCCTATTCGCTGGGCGATGTCGACCAGTACTTCCTCTGGCGCCTTCTGGTAGGTCGTATCGGGGCGTTCCCCGTGCAGGCGCTGTGGGCGCTTGCGGTCGCGGCCGCGCTCTGGCTCGTGCTCAACCGGCGTCGCTTCGGAGAACACCTGCTGTTCATCGGCGACAACGCCAAGGTCGCGGAAGTCGTGGGCGTCAACGTCGCGCGCGAGAAAATCCGCATGTTCGTGCTGATGGGTGTGATGGCGGCTTTCGCTTCGGTGCTGCTGACGCTCGAGAACAAGAACTTCTTCAACACGCAAGGTGGCGGCTACCTGCTGGAAGTGATGGCTGCCGTGTTCATCGGGGGAACGTCGGTGTTCGGCGGCAAGGCGTCGGTGGTGGGCACGGTCGCGGGCTCGTTCATCATCGGCATGGTTGAGGCGGGCCTGGTGGCCACCGGGTTGCAAGGATTCTGGGTGCGCGCCGTCGTGGGCATTGTATTCCTGGCGGCGGTGGTCGGGCATCTCGCCATCGAGGAGCCTGAGCGCGGGCGCACTGCTTTGCGCACCGTCTATGGAAAGTTCGCATTGGGGCGGAAAACGCCCTCATAATTGAGGAAGGAGTTGGAGGTTCGGGGGGCCGGTGCCGCGATGGCATCGGTCAAGGAGTCCGTAGTCAGCAAAGGAGGAGAACGATGAAAGCACTTGCACCGACTATCGCACTGATCGGCGTGGTGGCGGCTGCCGCCAGCCTGCCGACACAGGCCGACGAACCGCTTGGTTCGGGTATCACGATGTACTTTCAAATGGGAGGTAATCCAGGCGACGGTTCTACCCTGCCGCGCACCAACGGTGCCAAGGCTGCCGCAGCGGCCTTCGGGGTGAAGCTGGTTGAGCAATATTCGGGCTGGCAGCCGGAAAAAATGCTGAACCAGTTCAAAGAAGCGCTCGCCGCTTCGCCGAGCTGCATCGAGATCATGGGGCATCCTGGCAACGACGCTTTCGCTGCCCTGGTGGCGGACGCGGAGAAGCGAGGCATCGTCGTCACCTCCGGCAACTCCCCGCTGACGAAGTTGAAGGATCAGTACACCGCCAACGGCTTCGGTTACGCCGGCGTCGATCTATATGAAGGCGGCAAGCTGACGGCGCAGAAGATGATCGAGTACGGCGGGCTCAAGAAGGGCGACAAGGCTCTCGAATACGGTCTGCGCGCTCAGGCCGAGCGCGGAAAGAGCGACCAAGGTCTGTACGACACCCTCAAGGCGGCGGGATTGCAGGTGGACTACATCGAGATCAGCCCGGAAGTCGACCACGACAGCTCGCTCGCGGTGCCGATCCTGGCCGCGTACATCCAGAAACATCCGGACCTGAAGGCCATCGGCACTCAGCATGGCAACGTCACCGCCTTCATAGGCAAAGCCCTGCAAGACGCCGGCAAGAAACCAGGCGAAGTCATCGTCGGCGGTATCGATCTGTCGCCGGCCACGATCGACGGGCTGAAGAAGGGCTACATCAGCGTCACGCTCGATCAGCAGCTCTATCTTCAGGGCTTCCTGCCTGTCACTCAGTGCGTGCTGTCGAAGAAGTACGGCTTTGCCGGCCTGAGCACCAACACCGGCGCCGGCGTGGTTACGCCCAAGACGATCGGGGGGTTGGTGCCGCTGATCGACAAGGGCATTCGCTGACGTCGTAGCAAGCGACGAACCATCTGCCCCCATCCCAACCCTCCCTCGCTTGCGGGGGAGGGTGAGGGCCGAGGGCGACCCGAGCGCCGCACTGATCGGCTACCGACATCTGGTAGGGGAGAGAGCCACTAGCCAATTGCGGGGGCCGCTCCGCGCCAGTCTCTTCGCTAGCGGGAGCGGCGCGCTCCACGCTCCAGGAGTTCGGGGAGGATGTCTCCGCTTCCCTGGTACTCATTCCGGATCTTCCCGCTTTCGACGTAACCAGGTTGTATCTCCGCTTCGTCGGTCGGCGTTGTTGCGAAGCCACCCGGAGTCTGCAGCCCGATTGATGCTGGCGGCTGTTGCTCCCTGCGCAGCTCCTGTAATCGCTCTCGACGCCGCTCTAGGATCTGGAACTGCTGATACGCAGTGCAGGATGCAAAAGGATAACAGGGACTGTACCAATAGGGCGTGAGCGCAGGATCGTATGGCCATCCCCACGCTGGCCAAGGCTGTGTGTTCATCTGCCCGTGTGCCGCTGGCGCTTGACCGTATCCCGAGAGCGCCGCTAGTGTGACAAGCAGGATGGTCCAGATGCGCTGGCCGATTGTTTTCACTGGCTCAGCAGATTCACTTCAACCTACTCTGGATTATTGTCCCGTGATCTTCCGCTATGGCCCGCTCTTCTTTGAGCAACGCGAGTAGGCTATCGAACAGGACGGGCGATGTTGTCATCACTTGTGGGGTTTCAACTCGGCATCGATGGCATCGAACAGCCTGCTGGTCCAATCAGGTGGGAAGTTAAGCGGCGCCATTACAGGCTTGTTGACGATCTCGACTTGCGTCTGATTGTCGGAAAGCTTGGTCACGAAAACCGCTACCCGCTCGCCCCAACTCCAGGGGGTCACTCCATGTGACAAGAGGATCTGTCCGCCGCTTTTGTCCGCGCTCGTAAGGGTCAACCCCTGTTTGCTGGCAGCACTGAGCGTGGCTTTGTAGACCGACTCATAGTCGGCATTGAACGTCCTTCTCTCGCCTGTCCCCTTCGCCTGCTGGACGGTTTCCGTGGTGGCGCAAGCGCCGAGCAACCACAGTGCAAGTACTGTTGCGAGAATACCCCTCATGCGTCCCTGCTCCCTGTCAATCCGTTCGCTAACGATACAGCAGGCATCGCTTCCTGGAGCGCTGTTCCGCTCGACCCGAGCACCCCCCAGAAAGCCGCGCCAGTTTTTGATTCCAGGACTGGAAACCCAACCGGCGCGGTTCCTTAGCGGTCGAGATAGTGGACCTCCGTCATAGCGCGCAGCCGGTCGGCAGCAGTTTCCGCCGTGATATCGCGTTGCGGGGCAGCCAGCATCTCGTATCCCACCATGAATTTCCGCACGCTCGCCGAGCGGAGGAGCGGTGGATAATAGTGTGCATGCAGGTGCCACTCCGGGTGCAGCTCACCATCGGTAGGCCGCAGATGGAAACCCATCGAATAAGGAAAGGCGATTTCAAACAAATTGTCGTAGCGGATCGTAAGCCGCCTCATGATATCGCCGAGAAGGTCCCGCTCGGTTGCGGAGAGCTCGTTCATCGCCCCGAGGTGACGCTTGCTCAAAAGCAGAGTCTCGAACGGCCACACCGCCCAGTGGGGTACCAGGACGGCGAACGCATCATTCTGGCAGACCAGCCTCTGCCCTAGCCTCAGTTCCAGCTGAAGGTAGTCGCAAAGCAGGCAGGAGTTGCGGCCGCCGTGATACGCGTGCAATGCAGCCTGCTCTTTCGCAGGCTCGTTCGGCATGGAGGCGTTGGCCCAGATCTGACAGTGCGGATGAGGGTTGCTGGTGCCCATCGAGGAGCCGCGGTTCTCGAAGATCTGGATGTGCCGAATCCAGGGAACCTCGGAGAGCGACTGATACTGCTCGACCCAGACGTCGACCACCGCGCGCAGTTGCGTCGAGTTCATGCGGGGGATCGCCAGGTCATGACGCGGCGAGAAGCATACGACTCGGCAAATCCCGGCCTCAGTCCGGGCGACGATCAATCCCGACTCGTCCACCGCCGCATCCGGTGTATCCGGCAACAGGGCGGGGTAGTCGTTGTCGAAGACGAACGTGTCCGCGTATTTCGGATTTCGCACCTCCCCTGCGCGTGAGTTGCCCGGACAGAGGTAGCAATTCGCATCGTACGAGGGCTGCTCCACGTGAAGCGGTTGCTCCACTTTGCCGAGCCACGGACGCTCGGTGCGATGCGGAGACACCAGCACCCATTCGCGCGTGAGCGGGTTGAAGCGGCGATGAGGGACATGCTGCAACTCCGAGGGACTCATCGCGCGCTTTCGTATCGCCGGTTAGCCGGGGTAGCCGTCGGGATGCGCGCGGCGCCACTCCCAGGCGCTTTCCACGATGGCTTCCAGCTCGGGGACCTGCGCGCCCCAGTTCAGCTCGCGCTTGATCTTGTCCGAGCTGGCCACGAGGACCGCGGGGTCACCGGGCCGTCGGTCGGCTTCCCGGGCCGGCACGGGATGGCCGGTTACGCGGCGGACCGCGTCGATGACTTCCCGCACAGTGAAGCCCCGGCCGTTTCCGAGGTTGTAAACCAGCTTGTCTCTGTTGTTCAATTCTTCGAGCACGAGCAGGTGTGCGTGCGCCAAGTCCGTCACGTGTATGTAATCGCGAACGCAAGTGCCATCTGCGGTGGGATAGTCGGTGCCATAGATCGCAATCTGGCTGCGTTTCCCGAGAGCGACCTCCAAAGCAAGAGGGATCAAATGCGATTCCGGCCGATGATCTTCGCCTTGGTTGCCGGCGGCTCCGGCGGCGTTGAAATAACGCAAGCTGGCGCAGTGCAATCCGTGGATGCGATGGAACCAGTCCAGCATCCGTTCGACTAGGAGCTTCGACTCTCCATACGCGTTGGTGGGGCTTAGCGGGTCGCTTTCCTCGATCGGGGTTCGTTGCGGTGTTCCGTAGACGGCGGCCGTGGAGGAAAAGACGAACCGCGGCACCTTGTGCGCCAGGACCGCTTCGAGCAAGGTCAACGTGTTTGCCGTGTTGTTCCGAAAATATTTCGCCGGCTCCCGCATGGATTCGCCGGCTTCGATGAAAGCGGCGAAGTGCATGACAGCGTCGACTGGCTGCTCGCGCAGCAACCGTTCCAGCACGTCCCGATTGCCGATATCATCGACTACCAGTCTCGCTTCTGCCGGCACGGCGGCCCGCTTGCCGTGGGACAGGTTGTCATAGACGACCACTTCGTAGCGTTTCTCGAGCAGTTGAGCCGCGACCACGCTGCCGATGTACCCGGCTCCGCCGGTGACGAGCACGCGTTCAGTCATGTCGCTGCTCTGATCTGTGGCCTGCTTGGACCACAGAGCTATCGGCCGGCAGACCCACCGGCCCCGCACCATCCGACGCCTTGCGCACGTAGATATCCGGATTGAGGCCTGTCGCGGAACGATACGCCGCCGCGACGCGGCGCTGGAACTCGAGCGAGTCGGCTGCGTTGACGAGGTTGATCGTGCATCCGCCGAAGCCGCCGCCGGTCATCCGCGCTCCAAACACCCCCTTCTGCTGGGAGGCGAAATCGACCATGAGATCCAGTTCGGCACAGCTGATCTGGTAGTCGTCGCGCATGCTGCGATGGGAATCGGCCATCAACTGGCTCAATTCGCCGGTCTGGCCGTTTTGCAAAGCGACGGCCAGTTTGTGTACGCGGTCGTTCTCAGTCACCACATGCCTGCAGCGTTTGTAGATCGTCTCGGGCAGCCGACCGCGATGTTGTTCCAGCTCGGGGAGGGTGACGTCGCGCAGCGATTTGACATGCGGTAGAACCTCGGCAAGCCGGCGCACGCCTTCTTCGCATTGACTGCGGCGCGTGTTGTATTCACTCGCCGCCAGGTTGTGCTTCACCATGGTATTGCAGACGACGAGGTGCATCTGGTCCGGCAGCGGAACCAGGCGATAGTCGAGCGAGCGGCAATCGAGCAAGGCCGCATGGCCCGCCTGGCCGTGGCAGGAGATGAACTGATCCATGATGCCGCAACGCGCCCCGACGAACTCGTTCTCGGCTCGCTGGCACGACAGAGCCAAACGCATGCGATCCACGGTGTGGCCTGACAAGTCCAGCAGGGCATAGCCAACGCAAACCTCGATCGCCGCAGAGGAGCTGAGCCCAGCTCCGAGCGGGACATCGCCCCGGATGTACAGGTTGGCGCCGCGCAACCGATGCCCCGCCTGCTGCAGCGCCCATGCGACACCCACGGGATAGTCCGACCATTTTCCAGAGGGCTCCAGGTGTTGGCCGCCAAGATCGCATTCAACTGACTCATCGAAGTTGACGGAGTAGATCCGCAGTTTGCCGTCGTCGCGCACGGCGGCGGCCGCCCAGCATGCGAGGTCGATCGCAGCCGGAAGGACGAAGCCACTGTTGTAGTCGGTGTGTTCGCCGATCAGATTCACACGGCCGGGTGCTCGGTACAACGTGCCGGCAGAACCGAACATGGCCGTGAAGTTCGCTCGTAGAACTTGCGCCTCGTTCATCTATCTATCGTTCGAGTCCGGGGCAGGCTCTTTCCCTCCCCCGCGGGCGGGGGAGGGCGGGGGTGGGGGTGGGGACAGGAATCGTGGGGTTCGTTGCTTCCAACTTTGTCCGTCTGTTGTGCAGCGCTAGATAGCAGGCGTCGAGGCTCTAGCGGCCTGCTGGGCATCATAACACCGCGATTTAGCACACCAACACGGTGATCGTGCGCTCCGGCATGAGCGTTTCCCCGCTCATCAGCGCTGGACCGGTGCAAAAGTACTTCTTGCTGCCGCACAGCGCGCAAAAAGACCCCGCGCCTCGATCGAGGGGCGGGGTCTTTGGTTTCCCGCTTAGGCCGGTCAGACCGGCACCGGCTGTGGCTGCTCAGGTTGCTTCGCAGGTTGCGGGGTTCCTTGCGTTGCCCGCTTGCGTGCTTCCTCTTCTTCTTCTTTGCGCTGACGCGCTTCCTCTTCCAACTTGGCCCAATACAGATACTCGAACTCAAAACACATGGCGGACCTCCTCTTGCGATGGGTTGCCATTAAGGCCACGGTGTTTTTGTTCTGTGAAGGGATGCTACCCCTGAAGACTCTCGATCGCAACCAGCAGTTCGATCTGTCTGTGCTGCACCGCGACATGGCCTATGCCCGGGCTATAAGGCAGCGCTACCGCACCGGGGACGGCGCGAAGAACGCGACTCGCCGAAGCAAAACGTGGCCGGCCCACGTTGCGGGAGCGAGGAAGAGCGGGCTCAGAGCGATCTCAGAAACGCGAACAGCGCTTCGCGGTCGGGTTTCGGCATCATCCTGAATGCTTCGCGCGAGGGCTGTGCCTCGCCGCCGTGCCACAGGATCGCTTCGGTGATGTTGCGTGCGCGGCCATCGTGCAGCAGTGAATCGTTGCCGTTTACGGTCTGCGAGAGGCCCAGTCCCCACAGTGGCGCCGTGCGCCAGTCGCGCGGACCCGCGCGGAAATCAGGCCGGCCGTCGGCCAGTCCGTCCCCCATGTCGTGCAGCAGCAGGTCCGTGTAGGGGTGGATCGTCTGGCGCGAAAGCGCAGGGAGAGCCGCGTAGTCTCCCGTTTGCAGCGTTGGCGTGTGGCATCCATCGCAGCCTGCGAGATAGAAGAGGGCTGTGCCGCGCGTGACCTGTGCATCGTCCACGTTGCGGCGCGCAGGCACGGCCAGCGCCCGCGCGTAGAACAGCACGGGGTCGAGAAACGCTTCCGGCAATTCCGGATGCCCGCCAGGAGGCTCAGCGAGGCACTGGAGCTGGACGTCGGTGCAGTTCTCCTCGGGGAACCAGCGCGAGGTCACGCCGAGGTCGGCATGATACGCAATGAATGTCTGTTGCTCGACGCTGGGCTGATTGGCCTTGTAGCCGAAGCGACCCAGTGCGTCGCGGCCCGTGATCAGGTCCCACACGACGTTGGGCCGGCCGCGCAGCCCCTTCCGCTGCTCGTCCGCCGCTAGGGCGCGGATCGTGTCTTCCGACACCGCATCGAGGAGACCGACACCGACCAGGGCCGGGGCGACGCGAGCCGAGGTCATCACCTCGGCGCCAAGCGGACCGAAGTTGAGATGCCGCAACTCCAGCACGGGCGCACGCAGCTGCACGATTTCGCCGCCCGCCATGGCGACGCTGCGGCTCTTCCAGCTCAACCGTGGATCGCCTTCCGCGGGCACTCGTCCCAGGATGCCCTCGTTCTGCAGCTGATCCCCGTAGACCCGATCAGGGTTCGGGCCGCCGTGAGGACCCGCGCCGGGAATGCTGAGGCGCACCAGCATGGACCGCATGGGCTCCGTCACACCCTTGGGTGCGCGGCCCCGCCCGCCGTTCTCGTGGCAATCGGTGCAAGCCTCGGCGTTGGACGTCGGACCGCGGCCCCAGAGCCCCAGGATCGAGGGCGCCACCACCCAATGCTGCGCGAAGCCCTTCCTTCCCTCCATGAACCGCTCGAGCCGACCGGCGCTGAGTAAGGGGGCGGGCTGCTGGTAGGCCAGTTCGGATTCGATTGCGACCGTAAACGCGCCGCCGGACAGGACAACAGCGTCGAGCGACGCCCCGCTGGACAGCGCCAGCAGCGCCGCGGGGGTCATTGCAGCCAGCGTAGCAAGCGCGACTGCTCCAAATCCGACGGGCCTCATAATCGCTAAAGTTACTGAAACTGATCGGTGACAGCAACCGGCCGGGCCGCGGGCGTTAGAATGCCCGGGTCAGACTGCGGTGAGGCATCGCGATGAACTTCTCCAAGTACCGTGTCAAGCCCGGGTCGAAGGTCGATCTCAAGGACTGGGACCCCGACGACAGGAGCACATCGCCCGGCAGCAAGGAGGCGGACGAGAAGCGTTTGATAGAGCTCGCTGCCCGACTGGACGAGCTGCAGGAGCTGCTGTACGCGGAAGCCAAGCGCGGCGTCCTGGTGGTGCTGCAGGGGATCGACACCTCGGGCAAGGACGGCACGATCCGGCACGTGTTCCGCGAAGTCGACCCGCTGGGGGTGCGCGCAGTCCGGTTCAAGGCGCCCACCGCGGACGAGCTCGCGCACGACTTCCTGTGGCGCGTGCACCCGCATGCGCCGGGCAAGGGCGAGGTGGTTATCTTCAATCGCAGCCACTACGAGGACGTGCTGGTAGTGCGCGTGCACAAATTGATCACCGAGGCTGAGTGGAAGCGCCGCTACGAGTTGATCAACGGCTTCGAGCGCCTGCTGGCGGACAATGGGACCCTGATCCTCAAGTTCTATCTCCATATCTCCAAGGACGAGCAGAGAAAGCGCCTGCAGGAGCGCATCGACAATCCTAAGAAGCAGTGGAAGTTCAACACGAACGACCTGGCGGAGCGCAAGCTGTGGCACGACTACATCAAGGCGTATACCGATGCGCTCGCGGCGACCTCGACAGAGTGGGCACCGTGGTATGTGGTCCCATCCAACTCCAAGATGAACCGCAACCTGCTGATCTCCTCGGTGCTGCTCGACACGCTCGAGGGTCTGAAGATGCAGTACCCGCGGGTGAAGGAAAAGCTGGACGGAATCGTGGTGGAATGATCTGACGTGGGAGATATTCCGACTTGATCGTCACTCCGAGCAGCGACATCCTGGGGGCCACCATCGAAGGCCTCGATCTCGCCGCGCCCCTTCCCCAGCGGGAATTCGACGCTGTGCTGCAGGCGCTGGGGCGGCACGTGGTCATCCGCTTTCCCCGCCAGCAGCTGACCGCGCGCGAGCTGGCGGACTTCAGCGCAAGGTTCGGAGAGCTGGAGATCAACGTCGCCAATACTTTCCAGGAGCCGGGCCTCCCCGAGGTGATGATTCTGTCCAACATCGTCGAGAACGGCAGGCCCATCGGCCTCGCCGATGCCGGGCAGGGCTGGCATACGGACATGTCGTATAGCCGCATCATCGCTTTCGCGAACGTGCTGTACGGTATCCAGATCCCACACCGCGACGGGTTGCCGCTGGGCGCAACCGAATTCAGCGACATGCGCGCCGCGTACGACGGTCTGCCGGATGATCTCAAGCAGCGCCTCGACGGCATGACTGCCCTGCACGATTTCAACAAGTTCTGGGAGATGATGCGGCGCGAGAAGGGGAGCACGAGGCCACTGCTCACCGAAGCCCAGCGGAAAGCCAAACCGCCGGTGTCGCATCCGGTCTTCCTGACCCATCCGCTCACCGGGCACAAGGTGCTCTACGCCAACCCCGGCTACACGATGCGCATCAACGAGCTTTCCGAGCGGGAAAGCGACGAGATGCTCGAATTCCTGTTCGCTCACCAGCTGCAGCAGAAGTATCGTTACCTGCATCGCTGGCAGACGGGCGACGTGCTCGTGTGGGACGACATCGCGACCCTCCATCAGGCGGCGGCGGACTATGGCCCCGACGAGCATCGTCTCATCAAGCGCTGCCAGGTGATGGCGACGCGATTCTCCCGCGACCAGAGCTTCCATTGATCTGCACTGGGCGGGCCGCCGGAGGACGAGTAACGTCGCCATGTACGATGAATCA
>JBGPOV010000038.1:0-28883 GCA_041488255.1 Gammaproteobacteria bacterium
AACGTGGACCCGCAGCTGGTGCTGGGAGACCTGATCGTGGCCACCAACGTGCCGGGCGGCGGCGCCTGCTCGGTGGGCGGCGACAGCTTCTTCTACCAGTTCGACTACAAAACCGGCGAATACACCAATACCTCGCCGGGCCACGTCGTGGGGATGAAAATACAAGGCGCCGAGACGGTGGGTATCTCGATATTCCAGACGACGACCCGCGGGCTTGGGATCGCAGTCGTGGACTCGGGTTCGGGCTTGAGGCAGCCTCCTCCCCACCCGCCGTCGCCCGGCAACGCGGCCAAGGCATCCGGCTGGCGTGAGGTCACCCCGCACTGACCGGAAGTTTCCGCTTCGCTCAAGGCCCTGTCTGCGGACGGGGCCTTTTCTTTGCTTCCTCGCCCCGTTGCGCGACACGCGGAATAGGGGCGTCCTCAGTTCAACCCGAAGCGCTTGATGACCCAAGTCTTGACCGCCTGAGTCAGCGTCATGTACGCGGCCAGGATAGCCAGCAGTGCCAGGAGGTATTCGTGGGGCAGCGGGACCAGGTTCATGGCGTGCGCGAAATGCGACACGGGGAGCCACAATCCAAGCAGGCAGATGGCAATCGTGGTCCCCATCAACGCCGCGCTCGCCTGGCTCTGCAGGAACGGTATTTTGCCGGTGCGGATGACGTGCACGATCAGCGTCTGCGACAGCAGCGACTCCACGAACCATCCGCTTTGGAAGAAGGGCGCGTTGTCCCAGGCGTGAAAGAAGTACAGCAGCGTGAAAAACGTCACGTAGTCGAACAGCGAGCTGATCGGCCCGATGAACAGCATGAAGCGCCCGATGTTCCCGACATCCCACTTCCTGGGCTTCTCCAGGTACTCCTTGTCGACGTTATCGGTGGCGACTGCGGTCTGCGAAAAATCGTAGAGCAGGTTGTTGAACAGGATCTGCACCGGGGCCATGGGCAAGAACGGCAGGAACGCGCTGGCGCCGAGCACGCTGAACATGTTCCCGAAGTTCGAGCTCGCGCCCATCTTGATGTACTTCACGATGTTGCCGAACACCTTGCGGCCTTCAATGACCCCTTCTTCCAGCACCAGCAGGTTCTTCTCGAGCAAGATGATGTCCGCGGATTCCTTGGCGATATCCACGGCCGTGTCTACCGAAACCCCGACGTCCGCGGCCTTGAGCGCCGGGCCGTCGTTGATGCCGTCGCCGAGAAAGCCGACCACGTGCCCTTTCAGATGCAGCGCTTTTATCACCCTGGCCTTCTGCTGCGGAGACAGCTTTGCGAAGACGCTGGTGGTCTCCGCGGTACTTGCAAGGGCTTCATCGGAGAGACCCTCGAGTTCGGAGCCCAGCACGACATGTCCTACGTCCAGGCCGACGTCGCGGCACACCTTGCGCGTCACGATCTCGTTGTCACCGGTCAGGATCTTCACGGCGACACCGTGCTCGCGCAGGACCTTCAGCGCCGCGGCAGCCGTGTCCTTCGGCGGATCCAGGAAGGCGATGTAACCGACCAGGATCAGGTCCGACTCGTCCTTGATCGAGTAGACGGTCTGCCCTGAAGGGATCTCTTTATAGGCGACAGCGATGACGCGGAACCCGTCCTCGTTGAGCTCGCGTATGACGGCGCGCAACTCCTCGGAATGCTCATCGCCCAGCGCAACGATTTCGCCGCCGTGCCCCTCGGCTCTGCTGCAGGCACTGAAGATTTCCTCTACGGCACCTTTGCAGATGAGGACGTGGGTCGCGTGGTCTTTCTCCACCACCACCGACATGCGCCGGCGCTGGAAGTCGAACGGCACTTCGTCCACCTTGAGGTAGCGCGTGCCGGTCTGCAACTGCGTGCGCAACTCGACGTGCTCCAGCACCGCGACGTCCAGCAGGTTCTTCAGGCCCGATTGGTAATAGCTGTTCAGATAGGCGAACTCCAGGACCCTCTCGTTCTCTTCGCCAAAGATGTCCACATGGCGCTCCAGGATGACCTTATCCTGGGTGAGCGTGCCGGTCTTGTCCGTACACAGCACATCCATGGCGCCGAAGTTCTGGATCGAGTTGAGGCGTTTGACGATGACCTTCTTGCGCGACATCGCAATGGCGCCTTTCGCCAGGTTGATGGTGACGATCATCGGCAGCATTTCGGGAGTCAACCCTACGGCTACTGCCACGGCGAACAGGAAGGCCTGCGTCCAGTCGTGCTTCAGGAAGCCGTTGATGAGGAACACCAGCGGGACCATGACGAGGATGAAGCGGATCATCAGCCAGATGAACCGCTGCACGCCGCGGTCGAAGCTCGTGAGCTGACGTTGTTCGGAGATGGTTGAGGCGATCGAGCCGAAGTAGGTGCGTCCGCCCGTGGCAACGATGAGCGCGGAAGCCGTCCCGCTCACGACGTTCGTGCCCATGAAGCAGATATTGGGGAGCTCGACGACCGCCTTGGGCGGCTCGCCGTTGAGCGCGGGAAACTTCTCGACCGGCATGGCTTCACCGGTGAGCGCGGCCTCGTTGACGAACAAGTCCTTGGCACTCAAGAGGCGGACGTCGGCCGGCACCATGTCGCCGGCAGAAAGCAAGATGACGTCTCCGGGCACGAGCCGCTCGATGGAAATCTCTTCCCGCGCCGGCCCCTGCGGACGTAGATTGATTTCGAAGTAGCGGTTCACCTCCTCCGGTACACCTTTGCGCGGGTCCATTCTGAGCACGGTAGCCGTCGTGCTGACCATGGCACGCAGCCGCTCGGCCGCCTTGCTGGACCGGTGCTCCTGGATGAACGACAGCAGGGTGGCGAGCACCACCATGATGGCAATCACCACCGCGCCTTTGGTCTCCCCGGAAAGGTAAGAGACCGTGGCCAACACGAGTAGCAAGATGGACAGCGGGGTGAGCAACAGCTTCAGCAACTGCCGCGGGGCGCTCTTGCGGGCTTCGTGGGCAACGGTGTTCGGCCCGTAGGTCAACAACCGGTCGATAGCCTCTCGAGACAGCAGGCCTTCGCTCGAACTGCGCAGCTTGTCGAGCGCCTGGTCGGGCGTCAGACACGCGTACTCCTTCAGCTCCGACGCTGACTGGGCAGCGGAGGAAGCTGCCTGCGCGGGGATCAGGGCAGCCAGCGGAGCCAGAATGCTGCGCGTAAGGATTGTCAGCTGCATGGCTTTCTCCTCGTCTTGGCGAGCAAGCGCAAGCGCGGTTCGTGTCGAGCGGGAGGCTCAGCACGGCGCCGCGCGGTTGCCGATGCAAGGAGGGAGCATTTGACCGCGGGCGCGAGGGCACCAGCGGGTGACTGCTCCGACCTTCCCTGAGTCTCTGGACTAACGGGAAGGCCGACGAGCAGTCCGAGAGGACTGTGTTACGGGAAGGCTATCCGGCTAGGCAGAGACGGTACGACTGCAACAATGGCTGTCCAAGTACTGCCTCCGGTAACTGAAGTGCGGCGACGATACTCCCTGGTCGGATGCACGTCAACGGGGAATGGAATGCCGTAAGCGTGCGGTAAGGTCACGCAGCCGTGGTCAGCCGCTCTTCGCCTGTTTGACCCGGGAGCGCCACAGGCTATCCCAGATCAGCAGCGCCGCGCCGCAAGTGATCGCGCTGTCGGCCAGGTTGAACGCGGGCCAGTAGTACTGCGCCAGGTGGAAATGCAGAAAGTCCACCACCGCGCCGAGCTGTACCCGGTCGATGACATTGCCGATCGCGCCGCCCAGGATCAGGCTGAGGGCGAAACAGAACACGCGTTCGGCGGCGTGCTTGCGCATCAAGTAGACGATCAGGACGCTGGCAGCCAGCGCGATCCCGATGAACAAACCCCGCTGCCAGCCGGCGGCGGAGCTCAGAAAGCTGAAGGCCGCGCCCGGATTGAACACCAGCACCAGGTCGAAGAAAGGCGTCACGCCAATCGACCCCCCGGGGGCGAGGACCTGCTGCATGACGTGTTTCGACAACTGGTCCAGCAGCACGACCCCGGCGCTGACCGCCAGCCAGGCCAGCCAGCGCCGGTCCGGAGGCCGGGACGTCGAGTGCTCAAGCATGCACGCGCGCCTCGCCTGGCCCATACAGGTTGGACACGCAGCGTCCACACAACTCCGCATGGGCGCCGTCCGATCCGACATCGGCCCGGTAGTGCCAGCAGCGCGGGCACTTGGCATGCGCGGAGGCAGTGGCCTCGACCCTCACTGTCTCCAGATCCTCCGAACCGTCGGATAGGCCCGGATCCTCGTGCAGATCGGCCCTCGAGGTAATCAAGACGTACCGTAGATCGCTTGCCAACGGCTGCAGCTGCCTGAATGTACTCGCGCCCACGTAAACATCAACCTCGGCGGCCAGTGAGGAACCAATTTGTCCCGCCACACGAAGTTCCTCCAATCGCTTCTGAACAACTTTCTTGACGACTTCCAAGTTGTGCCAGCGTGTAAGAAGGTGAGCTCTCTCATCGACCTCGGGCAACGCGTGCGTCGTGTGCAAGAAGACGCTGTCATCGCCATTGCGAGTGAAATGGCTCCAAGCCTCGTCGGCCGTGAAGCTCAGCACCGGCGCGAACAAGCGCAGGAGGCTGTTTGTAATGTGCCACAACGCACTCTGGGCCGAGCGACGTGCGTGGCTCGTCGCTCCACAGGTGTACAGCCGGTCCTTCAGAATGTCGAGGAAAAACCCACCCAGGAACTCGGAGCAAAAGGTGTGCAGCTTCTGCACCGCGAAATGGAATTCGTAGCGTCCGTAGTCGCGCATTACGTCATCCTGCAGATCGGCGGCCACGGCCAGCGCATAGCGGTCCAGCTCGACCCACTCCCGGACCGGCCGCATGTCGCGAGCGGCGTCGAAGTCCGACACGTTGGCGAGAAGAAAACGCAGCGTGTTGCGGATGCGGCGGTACATCTCCACCACCCGCTTCAGGATCTCCTGCGAGATGGACAGCTCGCCCGAGTAGTCGGTGCTCGCGACCCACAGCCTCAGGATATCGGCGCCGAGTGTCCCGGAGACCTCCTGCGGCGCCATCCCGGTCCCGAGCGACTTGCTCATCTTGCGCCCCTCTCCGTCGATGACGAAGCCGTGCGTCAGCAGCTGGTGGTAGGGCGCACGACTGTCGAGGGCGCAGCCGGTAAGCAACGAAGCCTGGAACCATCCGCGGTGCTGGTCGGTCCCTTCTAGATACAGGTCGGCGGGTTTGGCCAAATCGGCGCGCCGGCCAAGCACGCTCACATGCGTGGTGCCCGCGTCGAACCATACGTCCAGGGTATCGGGCACCTTGCGGTAGATCTCGGCCTGCGTGCCCAGCAACTCTTCGGCGGAGAGGCTGAACCAGCCTTCGATACCCTGCTGCTCCACCCGCAGTGCGACTTGCTCGATCAGCTCGGATGTGCGCGGGTGCAACTCCCCGGTCTGCTTGTGCACGAACAGCGTCATGGGCGTACCCCAGGCGCGCTGCCGCGAAACGCACCAGTCGGGGCGGTTGTGGATCATCGCCTCGAGCCGCGCCCGCCCCCAAGCGGGGAAGAACTCGGTCTGCTGGACCGCCTTGTCGGCCACCTCGCGCAGCAGCGGCCCGCCGCCGGGATGGTGGTTCGAGTCCATGGCGATGAACCACTGGCGCGTGGCGCGATAGATCACCGGCGTCTTGTGACGCCAACAGTGCGGATAGCTGTGCTCGATATTCTCGCTGTGCAGCAGCCGTCCCTCCTTGGCCAGGGTGTCGACTATGACCTGGTTCGCCTCCCACACCGACAGCCCGCCGACCAGTCCCACTCCATCGAAGAACCGGCCCTCGTCGTCCACCGGGTTGTCCGCGGGCAGATTGTACTTCTGGCCAAGCTGATAATCCTCCAGCCCATGGGCCGGTGCGGTATGAACCAGACCCGTGCCCGCGTCCAGCGTGACGTGCTCGCCGAGCACGACCGGCACCTTTCGCTCGTAGAAGGGATGCGCCAGCTCGAGCCCCTCCAGCGCATGACCGGCGGCGGTGGCTACCACTTCCCCAGCCATCCCATAGCGCGCGAGAGCCGCCTCGCGCAAGTCTTCGGCCAACACCAGCAGTCCCTTGGGAGTTCGCACCAGGTTGTAGTGGAACTCGGGGTGCACAGCCACGGCCTGGTTGGCGGGGAGCGTCCACGGCGTCGTGGTCCAGATCACCGCGAACGCGGGCTCGTAGATGTGCGTAAACCCGAAGGGCCGCGCCAGAGCTTTCAGATCGGCGAAGGCGAAGGCAACGTCGATCGCGGGCGAGGTGCGGTCCTCGTACTCCACTTCAGCCTCGGCCAGTGCCGAGCGGCAGTCGATGCACCACAGAACCGGCTTGGCGCCCTGATACAGGAACCCGCGCGCCTGAATTCGGCCCAGGGCGCGGATGGTGTCGGCCTCGGTGGCAAAGTTCATCGTGAGGTAGGGGTTGTCCCAGTCGCCCACCACACCCAACCGGATGAAGTCGCGCCGCTGCCGCTCGATCTGCTCCTGGGCGTAGGCTCGGCACAGCTTGCGGAACTCGGCGGCCGGAATGCTCTTGCCGTGCAGCTTCTCCACCTGGTGTTCGATGGGCAACCCGTGGCAGTCCCAGCCCGGCACGTAAGGCGCGTCGAACCCGGCCAGGGTCTTGGTCTTGACCACGATGTCCTTCAGCACCTTATTGACGGCGTGCCCGATGTGGATGTCTCCGTTGGCGTAGGGCGGGCCGTCGTGCAAGATGAACTTGGGCCGCCCGGCGAACGCCTTGCGCACGCGCTCGTAGAGCTTGCCCTGTTGCCAGCGCCGCACCCATTCCGGCTCGCGCCTAGCGAGGTCGCCCTTCATGGGGAAGCCGGTGTCGGGCAGGTTCAGAGTGTTCTTGTAATCAGCCATTACAGGATGTTCTCGCGCTGGCCTCGTTGTCGTCCGCGGCGGAAGAACCGCCTCGCATCTTGGACGTCCCTTGCGATCTGGCGCTTGAGGGTCTCCAGGTCGGCGAACTTCTCCTCGTCGCGCAGCCTCTGCAGGAAGCGCACCTGCAGGTGCGTGCCGTAGATATCGCGCGAAAAGTCCAGCAGGTGTACCTCCAGCACGGGCGCTCCGCCCTCCTTGACCGTCGGCCGCACGCCCAGACTCGCCACGCCCTCGAGCGGCCGTCCATCTAACCCCAACACGTCCACCACGAAGATGCCGGCCAGCGGAGGCCGATTGTGCTTCATCTGCAGGTTCGCGGTGGGGAAGCCCAACCGCTTCCCGAGTCTCTCGCCGCCGACCACCCGCCCGCTGATGCTGTAGGGACGCCCCAGCAACTGAGCCGCGCCGAGCAGGTCGCGGCTCGCGAGCCGCTCGCGCACGGCGGTGCTGGAGACCCGCACCCCATCGAGCGAGACGCTTTGCATCTGGCTCAGCTCGAAGCCATGCCGCGCTCCGGCCGTGTGCAGCATCGCGACGTCGCCCTGGCGGCGCGCGCCGAAGCGGAAGTCGTCGCCGACCAGCACCCAGCGCGGGCCGAGCCCGGCCACGAGAACCTCCTCGATAAACTGCTCGGCCGTGACACGCGCGAAGTCGTAGTCGAAACGGCGCACGTGCACCTGCTCCACGCCCAGCTGAGCCAGCAGCTCCAGCTTCTCGCGCAGCGAGGTGAGCCGGGTGGGCGCCCGATCCGGGGCGAAGAACTCGCGCGGGTGCGGCTCGAAGGTCATCACACAGGAAACGAGCTGCCTCTGCCTCGCCGCGCCAGTCAACAGCTCGACCATCGCGCGATGACCCAGATGCACGCCGTCGAAGTTGCCGATGGTGAGCGCGACCGGGGCAGCGGGACGCGCGGGGAGGTGACGCAGGATACGCATGGCCTGCCTGGTGTGCGCTGTCGGGAGCAGTCGGAGGAACGGTCCGCGCACGGGCGCTGGCGCGGCGCGGGAGTGCATGTCCCCGAGCCCGCCGGCCGTTCGCAGAAAGTCGTTATTGTAACGGGCCGCGGCCAAAGCGGTCCACGCGCGGCGAGCCCGAGGCATCCAGGCGGACTGGCAATGTACGGTTCACGGTTCACGTGGCGCGCTTGACGAACTGCGCCGGACGCAGCCCAGCGAGCCAGAGGACGGCAAAGTAGGTACCTGCGCCGACACCCACCACCAGGCCGAGGCGCGCCGCCCGCGACCAAGCGGAGCCGCTCAGCCAGCTCTCCTCGCTTCCAGCGGCGAACCAGAGCGCCGCACCCATCGCCACGAGCCCCAGCGTCAGCTGACCGGTGAACCTCATCCAGCCGGGCTGCGGCTGGAACACCCGGTGTTGCCGCAGCTTGAAGTAGAGCAACCCGGCGTTGACGCAGGCGCCCAAGCCAATGGCAAGCGCCAGGCCGGCGTGGCGCAGCGGGTAGATGAAGGCGAGGTTCATGAGCTGCGTTGCGACCAGCGTGAGGATCCCGATCTTCACCGGCGTGCGGATGTTCTGGCGGGCATAGAACCCGGGCGCCAACACCTTCACCATGATAAGACCCACCAGCCCGACGCTGTACGCCACCAGCGCCTGCCCGGTCATCGCCACGTCGTTGCGGCCAAAGGCGCCATGGTGGAACAAAGTGGAGATGAGCGGCACGGCCAGCATCGCCAGCGCCAGCGCCGAGGGCAGCGCCAGCAGCAGCGTGAGCCGCAGCCCCCAGTCGAGCAGCCGGGAGTACTCCTCGGCGGTCTTCTCGGCGAAGCTCTTGGACAGGCTGGGTAGCAGGATGGTCCCTAGCGCCACCCCCAGCACGCCGGTCGGGAACTCCATCAGCCGGTCGGCGTAATACAGCCAGGACACGCTGCCAGTGACCAGGAAGGAAGCGAAGATGGTGTTGATGAGCAGGCTGATCTGCCCGATGGACACGCCGAATATCGCCGGGCCCATCATCCGCAGGATGCGCCACACCCCGGGATCCCTGAGCTTGAGGCGCGGGCGCGGTAGCAGACCGAGACGAACCAGAAAGGGCGCCTGGAACGCGAGCTGGAGCACGCCGCCCACCACAACTGCCCAGGCCAGCGCCAGGACCGGGGGGTCGAACCACGGCGCTGCCCAAAGCGCGAACGCGATGAACGAGAGATTCAGCAGCGTGGGCGTAAACGCCGGGATGGCGAAGCGGCCGTAGGTGTTGAGGATGCCGCCCGCCAGGGAGGTGAGCGAAATGAACAGGATGTAGGGGAAGGTGATGCGCAGCAGCTGAACCGTGAGGTCGAACTTCGCCGGCACGGCAGCGAAGCCGGGCGCGCTGACATAGATGATCAGCGGCGCAGACAGGATCCCGAGCGCGGTCACCAGAAATAGCGCGAGCGCCAGCAGCGAGGTGACGTGGTCCACCAGATCGCGCGACTCCGCCTCCCCGCGCCGCGTCTTGTACTCGGCCAGGATCGGAACGAAGGCTTGGGAAAACGCGCCCTCTGCGAACACTCTGCGCAGCAGATTGGGCAGACGAAAGGCGACGAAGAAAGCGTCGGTGTACAGCCCCGCCCCGAAGACCCGGGCGATCACCGCGTCGCGGACGAAACCGAACACGCGTGAAACCAGCGTCATCCCGCTTACGGTGACGAGCGCCCTGAGAAGATTCATAGCGGGAGCCGACTCATGCTGGGGTATGCAATCTGATGGCGGTGTCGGGGCAGGTGTCGTGGGTGCGCGCGCGGATGAGCCGACTTGCCCTCGACATACTAGTCAGACGGAGCCGGGCAGACAAGGAAAAAGGAAGCCGCCACAATTGCTTAGCGCAGCTTGCAATCGGCTGTCCCAGCCAGTATCCTTACCCACTTTTTTGCCAGTCTTTCAACATTCCAGGCTTTTTGAGATAGAGGAGCCGTCATGGCGAACACCGCCCAGGCCCGCAAGCGGGCCCGCCAGTCCGTGCTACGCAACGCGCACAATGCGGCCCAGCGCTCGGAGATGCGCACTGCGCTGAAGAAAGTGCGCAAAGCCATCGCCTCGGGCGACAAGGTCGTGGCCGAAGCGCAGTTGCGAGCGTCCCAGAGCATCATCGACGCCATCACGGACAAAAGGATCTTTCACAAGAACACTGCGGCGCGCTACAAGAGCCGGTTGGCCGCCGCGATCAAGGCCATGCACTGAGCGCGCTTTCGGCGTTCGGACCCGCCTACGCGCTATCCGCCTTCCTCCCCGCTGCGTGGTACCCACTGCTTCAGGTCGCGGCCCGTCCAGCGCCGTCGCCTCGGTCCACATAGCCTCACACCCACTGTTTTCCCGGCGCGCGCTGCGGTGCGCGCCTCCGCTCTTCAGATTCAGGGCCCGTTGCCGGCTCTGGTCCAGGTCACCGTAGGCCCTGCCGGAGGGCGAGTGGATGCGCGGGTCCTAGGGATTGTGCGATGCAGCAACATCGGCCTTCGTCAAGGTGGCGTTTTCGGGTTGACGCATGCGTGAGCCGGTAAGCCGAATCCTGGTCATCAACGACGAACAGCTGGTCCTGAAAGAGTTCGTCAAGAGGCTCAACGCGGCCGCCAAGAACCTAGACAACCCGCTGGGCATCACCTTCACCGGCATCACCACGGCGCGCGACGCGCTCATGGCCATCGAGGAGGACGGCGACATCCAGGCGGTGATCGTCGACGACACCCTGTACACCCTGAAGAGCGATGGCGGCAACTCACGCGTGCTGCAGATGTCGGCCCTGGAGCTGGTGCAGAAGGTCACCCGCTTCCGGCCCGAACTGGACGTCTACATCCTGATCGCGCAGGAGCAGGAGGACGAGGTGGTCGACGCGCTGTTCTCCGAGGCGGTGGATGGTTATTTCTACCGCGAGGAGCGCGACTACCGGGGCATCTACCGGATCCTCAACGCGCAGATGCAGGAGAAGGCGGATACGCCGTTCTACGACGCGCTCAAGAGCTATGTCCTGATGGCCAAGGACGCCTGGCACACCCCCGGCCATTCATCCGGCGACAGCCTGCGGGACAGCCCCTGGGTCGCCGATTTCCACGAGTTCATGGGCGAGCACGTGTTCGATGCCGACTTGTCGGTGTCGGTGCCGCCGCTGGATTCGCTCATGGAGCCCACTGGCGTCATCCTCGAGGCGCAGAAGCTCGCCGCCAAGGCCTTCGGCGCGCGCCGCACCTTTTTCGCCACCAACGGCACGTCGACCGGCAACAAGGTCATCTTCCAGACCCTCATCGCGCCGGGCGAAAAGCTGCTCCTGGACCGCAACTGCCACAAGTCGGTACATCACGGGGTCGTGCTCTCCGGCGCCCACCCCATCTACCTCGACTCCTCCGTCAACAAAAAGTACGGCATCTTCGGGCCGATCCCGAAGAAGACCATCATGCGCGCCATCGAGGAGCATTCGGACGCCGAGGCCCTGGTGCTGACATCGTGCACCTACGACGGGCTGCGCTATGACCTGGCGCCCATCATAGAGGCCGCACACACCGCTGGTATCAAGGTAGTGGTGGACGAGGCGTGGTACGGCTTCGCGCGTTTCCACCCCGCGTTTCGCCCGACCGCTTTGGAGTCCGGCGCCGACTACGCCACCCAGAGCACGCACAAGGTCCTGTCCGCGCTGTCCCAGGCCAGCATGATCCACGTCAACGATCCCGGGTTCAACGAGCACATCTTCCGGGAGAACTTCAACATGCACACGTCCACCAGTCCGCAGTACAGCATGATCGCCAGCCTGGACGTGGCGCGCAAACAGGCCGTGATGGAGGGCTACAAGCTGCTGGCCCGCACGCTTTCGCTGTCCACCGAGCTGCGCCATCAAATCGACTCTACCGACGTATTCCGGGCGCTCGAGCTCGAGGACCTGCTGCCCGACGAAGTGCGCAACGACAACATCCAGCTCGACCCCACGAAAGTCACGGTGGACATCTCCGAATGCGGTTACACCGTGGACGAGCTGCAGCACGAACTGTTCGAGCGCTACAACATCCAGGTGGAGAAGTCGACCTTCAACACACTGTCGCTGTTGCTCACCATCGGCACCACGCGCAGCAAGGTCTCGCGCCTGTACGACGCGCTCATGCGCATCGCGCGCGAGCGGCGGTCGGCGCGGCGTCTGTACCGCACACCCGATATCCCCGGCTTCACGCAGCTGAAATATCTGCCGCGCGACGCTTTCTATTGCGGCGGCCAGGCCTTGGCGATCTTGGACGAGAACGACCGCATCAACGTCGCGCTCAACGGCAAGGCGGCGGCCGACCAGATCACGCCCTATCCCCCGGGAATTCCGGTCCTGGTTCCGGGACAGGTCATCACCACCGACATCGTCCATTACCTCGCCGGCCTTCTGCGCAGCCACAAGCGGGTGGAGTTGCACGGGATCGTCTATGACGGCTACATCCCGTGTGTGCGGGTGCTGACGCCGAGCGACGAGAAAGGCCTCAAGAAGCTGAAAACCTGAGTGTCCCCGGGCCCGGGCTTGCGCGGCCGGGCCGATTCGGATACAAGTAACTTCCGCTAACGTTTACACAACACGCACGGCGGCCCTGGCCGCCGTGAGCTTTTCTGGTACGGACCGGTTCTTGCAGGGACACAAAGCTATGACGCCGCAGTTGATGAATACCTACGACCGGTTGCCCGTGGCCTTCGCGCGCGGGGCCGGTGTCTGGCTGTGGGACACGGAGGGGAGGCGCTATCTCGACGGCCTGTGCGGCCTCGCCGTGACCGGCTTGGGCCATGCCCACCCGCGCCTGACCCAGGCCATCGCCGAGCAGGCCGGGCGCATTCTGCACGTCTCGAACCTGTACCGCATCCCCGAGCAGGAGCGCCTGGCGCAGCTCTTGTGCGAGCTGTCCGGCATGAGCAACGTGTTCTTCTGCAACTCCGGCTGCGAGGCCAACGAGGCGGCGATCAAGCTGGCGCGCCTGTATGGCCACCAGAAGGGGGTCGAGCACCCCACCGTCGTGGTGATGGAGAAGGCGTTCCACGGCCGCACCATCGCCACCCTGTCGGCCACCGGCAGCCGCAAGGTTCAGGCCGGGTTCGAACCGCTGCTGTCGGGCTTCGCGCGAGTGCCCTACAACGACCTGCAGGCGCTGGATCAGGTGGCGGCCAACAACAAGAACGTGGTGGCCGTGCTGGTGGAGCCGATCCAGGGGGAAGGCGGGATCAACGTGCCCGACGACGGTTATTTGCCACACCTGCGAAGGGTGTGCGACCGGCAGGGCTGGCTTCTCATGCTGGACGAGGTGCAGAGCGGCGTGGGTCGCACCGGCCGCTGGTTCGCCCATCAGCTGCTCGGAATCAGGCCCGACGTGATGACGCTGGCCAAAGGCCTGGCCAACGGCGTGCCAATCGGTGCGTGCCTGGCGGCAGGCGCCGCCGCCCAGCTATTCCATCCCGGCAATCACGGTTCCACCTTCGGCGGCAACCCGCTCGCCTCCACCGCCGCCTACACCACGCTGCGGATCATCGCCGACGAGAACCTGATGGAGAACGCGGTACACGTCGGCGGTCTGATCCGCGCCGGCCTGAGCGAACGTCTGCGCGGACTGATGGGCGTGAAGGAAATGCGCGGCAAGGGGCTGATGGTCGGCATCGACCTCGAGCGGCCCTGCGGGGAACTCGTCCGGGCCGCCCTGGCGCGCGGGCTGCTGATCAACGTCACGGCGGACAGCGTGGTACGGCTGCTACCCCCCCTCATCATGCGGGCGGACGAAGCAATGCAGCTCGTCGACGGCGTGGCGAGCCTTATCCGCGAGTTCCTGGCCGAGCCGGTGAGCGTCGCCGCCCAAGGCTAGGAGGCGGGCGTCTTTTGCTCATGGCGGGGGTCAAGCATTTCCTCGAGCTGAAGGATTTCAGCCGCGCGGAGTTCGACTACCTGGTGGCCCGGACACGGGTCCTAAAGTCGCGCCAGCGCAGCGGCACCTTATATCAGCCGCTCAAGGGCAACACCCTGGCTATGATCTTCGAGAAGAACTCCACCCGCACCCGGGTGTCTTTCGAAGCCGGCATGGCCCAGCTCGGCGGCGCGGCCCTGTTTCTGTCCACCCGCGACACTCAGCTCGGGCGCGGCGAGCCGATCGAGGACGTGGCCGAGGTCATCTCTCGCATGGTCGACGCGGTCATGATCCGCACGTTCGAGCACGACATCGCGCAGCGCTTTGCCAGCCATTCGCGGGTGCCGGTGATCAATGGGCTCACCGACCAGTACCACCCCTGTCAGGTCCTGGCTGACATATACACGTTCGTCGAGCAGCGCGGGTCGATCCGCGGCAAGACGGTGGCCTGGGTGGGCGACTCCAACAACGTGTGCAACACCTGGCTGCAGGCGGCCTCGATTTTCGAGTTCAATTTCCACGTGGCCACGCCTGCCGGCTACGAGCTCGAGCCCGAGCGCGGTAAAAGCTGTCAGGGCACGCACCTGGAGTGCTTCGAGGATCCGCTCGAGGCGGTGCGTGGCGCCGATCTGGTGACCACGGACGTATGGACCAGCATGGGCTTCGAGGACGAGGCCGAGGAGCGCAAGAAGCAGTTCGCCGCCTATCAGGTGAGTCAGGGCATGATGCGGCTGGCCAAGCCCGACGCTTTGTTCATGCATTGCCTGCCCGCGCACCGCGGCGAGGAGGTCGAGGCCGCCGTCATCGACGGCCCGCAGAGCGTAGTCTGGGAGGAAGCTGAAAATCGGCTCCACACTCAGAAGGCTTTGATCGAGTTCTTGCTCCTTGGAAAAGTCGAGTCGTGAGGCCAATCAACGTGGAGCCGATTTCGGCGCAGGCTAACTTGGCGGACCCACCGGTCTGCCAAGTTAAGCGTGCGGCCGGAGCCAAAACCGCATGCACACCCAAAAGGCGCTCCTGGAGTATCTCCTCCTGGGAAGGGTTGAACAGTGACAAGCGCTGGCGACAAGGTTTCGGCGCAGGCTAACTTGGCGGGCACACGGGCCTGCCAAGTTAAGCGTAGGCGGCCGGAGCCAAAATCGCATGCACACCCAAAAGGCGCTCCTGGAGTACCTCCTGCTCGGAAAGGGTGAGCAGTGACGGGCGCTGGCGACAAGGTTTCGGTGCAGGCTAACTTGGCGGGCACACGGGCCTGCCAGTTAAGCGTAAGCGGCCGGAGCCAAAATCGGCTCCACACTCAGAAGGCCTTTGGTCGAGTTCTTGCTCCTGGGGCGAGTGGAGCCGTGACTGACCCGGACTACGTCGGCCCAGCCCCGAGCGGGCCGCGTTGAACGACGCGGGACCGTTGGATTTACCTAGAGGACTGCCCACATGAACAGTGTTCGCAATTGCGCGTGCGCCGCGCTTCTGCTGCTTGGCGCGGTCGCGTCCGGCCGGGCCTTGGCGGCGGGGTCAACTGACGAAGTGACTTGGATCGCCGACAGTCGCGGCTGCAAGGTCGCCAACACTTTTCCCCGTCCGGGCGAAAGCATCACCTGGAACGGTCGCTGCAAGGACGGCTTCGCCGACGGCGAGGGCATGCTGCAGTGGTTTCTCGACGGCAAGCAAGACGACCGCTTCGAGGGCCAGCTGGTGATGGGCTGGGCGGAGGGCCGTGGCATGCTGGCCAAAGCCGACGGCAGCAGATACGCCGGTGGATGGAAGCACAGCAGGCAAGAAGGGACCGGCCGCTACGACGCCCTCGACGGCAGCTGGTACGAGGGGGAGTGGAAGAACGGCATGCCGAACGGCCAGGGCGAATATCGTCGCGCGGACGGCAAGACGTTCATCGGCGAGTGGGTGGACGGTGTGTATCAGTCCGGCCAGCCCGAAGACGACGCGCCCGATCCCAACAAGATCTGAGCACCGGTAAACAGGCACAAGGCGGCGGCGGATGAGCGCAATCAGCAAGGTCGTGCTCGCCTATTCCGGGGGGCTGGATACCTCGGTGATCCTGAAATGGCTGCAGGATACCTACCGCTGCGAGGTGGTGACCTTCACCGCCGACATCGGACAAGGCGAGGAGCTGGAGCCGGCGCGGGCCAAGGCCCGCAAGTTCGGGGTGAGGGAGATCTTCATCGACGACCTGCGCGAGGAATTCGTGCGCGATTTCGTGTACCCGATGTTCCGCGCCAACGCCATCTACGAGGGCGAATATCTGCTTGGCACCAGCATCGCCCGTCCGCTGATCGCGAAACGTCAAATCGAGATCGCGCGCGCGACCGGCGCCGGGGCCGTGGCCCACGGCGCCACGGGAAAAGGCAACGACCAGGTACGCTTCGAGCTGGGCTATTACGCCCTGCAACCCGACATTCGGGTCATCGCACCGTGGCGGGAATGGGACCTGACCTCGCGCGAGAAGCTGCTGGCGTACGCCGAGAAACACGGCATCCCGATCGAGATGCAGCACCGGGAGGGTGGCAGTCCCTACAGCATGGACGCCAACCTGCTGCACATCTCCTACGAGGGCCGGGCTCTGGAGAACCCGGCCGAGGAGCCCGAGGAGGGCATGTGGCGCTGGACGGTGTCCCCGGAAAAGGCGCCCGACGCGCCACAATATCTCGACCTGGAGTACAGCGCGGGCGACATCGTGGCGGTGAACGGCCAAAAGATGACGCCGGCACAAGTCTTGAGCGGCCTGAACGAGCTCGGCTGCAAACATGGCATCGGCCGCCTGGACCTGGTGGAGAACCGCTACGTCGGGATGAAATCACGCGGTTGTTACGAAACGCCGGGCGGCAGCATCATGCTCAAGGCCCACCGGGCGATCGAGTCCATCACGCTCGACCGCGAGGTGGCACACCTCAAGGACGAGCTGATGCCGCGTTACGCCTCCTTGATCTACAACGGCTATTGGTGGAGCCCGGAACGGCGCATGCTGCAGCACATGATCGACATCTCCCAGTCCAGCGTCAACGGCTGGGTGAGGGTCAAGCTCTACAAGGGCAACGTCACGGTGGTCGGGCGCGATTCGAGGACCGACTCGCTGTTCGACACCACCATCGCCACATTCGAGGAAGACGGTGGGGCGTACAATCAGACGGACGCCGAGGGATTCATCCGCCTCAATGCCCTGCGCTTGCGCATCGCCGCCAAGCTGCGACAAAAGTGACCACTGTAACGGTCGTAAAGAAGGACGGCGTGGCCGCCATCGCCGCGGACACGCTGATCAAATGGGGCAGCGCGAAGGAGAGCGCGACCTATATTGCCAACCACGAGAAGATCCTGCGGCTGGGCGAGAGCTTCGTCGGAGTGACCGGCACCGCCACCTTCACGGCCATCCTGCGCGATTACTTCGAGCAGACCGTCGAGGACGTGCGACTTGACAGCCCCGCCAACATCTTTCGCACCTGGAACCGGCTGCACGGTGTCCTGAAGGAGCGCTACTTTCTGATGCCCGAGGAGGACAAGGAGGACGCCTTGGAGTCCTCTCGCATGGACTGTCTGATCGCCAACCCCCACGGCATCTTCGGCGTGGCCGCGCACCGCACGGTGCAGGAGTTCTCCAAGTTCTACGCCTACGGCAGCGGCAGCGACTATGCGCTGGGCGCCATGTATTCGGCCTACGGCGACCCGCTCCTCACCGCGGATCAGATCGCCCGCCAGGGCATCGAGGCCGCGGCCGAGTTCGACGACGGAACTGGGTTGCCCGTCACATGCTTCACCGTTCGACTGATCAACCCCTAGGGGAGATCCGATGCCGAGCTTCGACATCGTCTCCCAGGTGAACGAGGTGGAGCTGCGCAACGCGGTCGACCAGGCCAACAAGGAGATCGGCAATCGCTTCGACTTCAAGGGTTCCGACGCGCGTGTCGAGCCAGCCGAGCATGTCCTGATGCTCTACGCCGACGACGACTTCAAGCTGCGTCAGGTCTACGACGTGCTCATCGCCAGGCTGGCGAAACGCGGTGTGGACGTGCGCGCCCTGGAGAGGGGGGAGAGCGAGAAGATCAGCGGTGACAAGCTCAGGCAGCCGCTGACGGTGCGCACTGGCGTCGATCAGGAACTCGCCAAGAAGCTAGTCAGGCACATCAAGGACAGCAAGCTGAAAGTGCAGGCCAGCGTCCAGGGCGACGCGGTGCGGGTGTCGGGCGCCAAGAAGGACGCCCTGCAGGAAGCAATCCAGCTGGTGCGGAGGCTGGTGACCGACTTCCCGCTGCAGTTCGTCAACTTCCGGGACTGACCCGGTCTAGTCGCCTAGCCCCTGGACCCAGCGACCGTAGACCCGGTCCGCGACCCGGTGCAGGGCTTCGAGTCGGGGTTCCAGATCGGCCAATATCTCGTCGACCGGCTGCACGCCCGGGCCACGGCTGCGCTCGATCTCGCGTGCGCCGGTCTTGCACCAGGCGCGGACTAGCTCTTCGGTCATCTCGATGTGACACTGCATTGCGAGATGTTGACCCAGGGTGAAGGCCTGGTTCGGGCACCAGGAGCTGGACAGCAAACGGCTGGCCCCCTGCGGAATGGTGAACGTCTCGCCGTGCCAATGGAAGGACAGGAAGCCCGCGCATTCGCGCCCGAACCAGGCGGTGGCCTCGGCCCCGGGGTCAAGTCTCACCTCGCCCCAGCCGATTTCCTTTACCGGCGCCGGGGCTACGCGCCCGCCGAGCGCCTTGGCCATCAACTGTCCTCCTAGGCAGTGGCCAAGCACTGGCACGTCCTTTGCCACCGCCTCACGGATAAGGGCAAGGACCGGTGGGATCCATGCCAGGTCGTCGTTTACGCTCATGGGCCCGCCCATGAGCGCCAGGCCGCCGAATGAGTCCGTGCTGGTAGGCACGGGCTCGCCCTCATCCACCTTGATGAGCTTCCATGGCAGACCGCTGCGACCCAGGTACGTGGCAAAATAGCCGGGACCCTCAGTGACAAAGTGGCGAAAGATGGCGACAGGTCTCATGCTCGGAGTGCCGTATGGCAGCGGGAACGCGCAAGCTTAGGTTAATCCTGTTTGCATTCCTAGTCCTACCTGCCCTGGGCCGGACTCAGCCGACCGAGGACGAGATCAACGTCGTGGGCCTGTCGAGTGGCAAGGCGGTGGTCATCCTCGGCAGCAGCGGAAGGCCGCGCGTGCTGCGCGACGGCGAGGTCCTGTCCAGCAGGGTCAAGCTGATCAAGGCAACGCCGGAGTCGGCGCTGTTCGAGATCAACGGACAGCGCCGTAGCCTGGCGCTGGGCACCAGTCAGCTGTCCAACGCGCGCTCCACCTTCAATGCATCGAGCAGCGTCACCCTGGTGGCCGATGTGCGCGGCCATTTCCTCACCACCGGCAGCATCAACGGCGCACTGGTCCAGTTCCTGGTGGACACTGGGGCCACCATGGTCTCAATGAGCGTAGCCGATGCGCACCGCATCGGGATCAATTATCTGGAGGGGCAGCGCGGGACGACCCGCACCGCCAACGGGGTGGTGCGGGTTTACCGAGTGAAGCTGGACATCGTCAAGCTGGGCGACATCACCTTGAACAACGTGGACGCGCTGGTGCACGAGGCCGATATGCCGTTCTTGCTGCTCGGAATGAGTTTCCTCAACCGTGTCGAGATGAGGCGCGAAGGCACGGACCTCACGTTGACCAAGCGCTACTGATTCGAGTCGCCCTTCGGATGGGCGACTCAAGCACCCAACCGTACGCGGCCGCCAATGAAATGCCGCACCGACTGCAACAACCCATCCTGGTCCAGCCCGCACTCCTTGAGCAGCAGGCTCGGATCGCCGTGCTCCACGAACCGGCCGGGCAGACCGAGCTGGAGCACCGGGACCTGGATTCCGGTCCGCGCCAGGGACTCGAGCACAGCACTGCCAGCCCCACCCGCGATCGCGTTCTCCTCGACTGTCACCAGACGCTCATGAGCCGCAGCCAGCTCGGACACCAGTGCCTCGTCCAGAGGCTTCACGAAGCGCATGTTGGCCACGGTGGCATTGAGTTGCCCGGCAGCCTCCAAGGCCGGACGAACCGTGCTACCGAACGCCAGGATCGCGATGCGCTCTCCCTGCCGCTTCAGCTCGCCGCGACCGATAGGCAACTCGCGCATCTCCGGCTCCGCCGCGACCCCGGGTCCTGCTCCGCGCGGGTAACGCACCGCGGCAGGGCAGCCGAGCCGGAAAGCCGTGTACAGCATCTGGCGGCACTCGTTCTCGTCGCTTGGCGTCATCACGACGATGTTCGGAATGCACCGCAAGTAGGACAGGTCGAAGGCGCCGTGGTGAGTCGGACCGTCCGCGCCAACCAGCCCCGGCCGGTCGATCGCAAACATCACCGGGAGGTTCTGGACGGCCACATCGTGGATCAGCTGGTCGTAGGCCCGCTGCAGGAACGTCGAATAGATCGCCACCACCGGCTTGAAACCTTCGCAGGCGAGGCCGGCTGCGAAGGTCACCGCATGCTGCTCGGCGATGCCCACGTCGAAGTAACGGTCGGGGAATTCTTGAGAGAAGCGTACCAGCCCGGAGCCTTCACGCATGGCGGGGGTGATCGCGATCAGCCGCTGGTCGCGCTCCGCCATGTCGCAGAGCCAGTCGGCGAACACCTGGGTGTACGTGGGCCGGCCGGCCGCCTTGGGCTGGATGCCGGCCTGCGCATCGAAACGGGTAGCGCCGTGGTAAAGAATGGGGTCGTCTTCGGCCGGCTTGTAGCCCTTCCCTTTGCGCGTGACGACGTGCAGGAACTGCGGGCCGTCGAGATGCCGGAGGTTGGTGAGGGTGGGCACGAGGACATCCAGATCGTGACCGTCGATCGGCCCTATGTAGTTGAAGCCGAACTCCTCGAACAGCGTCCCAGGGGTCATCATGCCTTTCACGTGCTCCTCGGCGCGGCGCGCGAAATCCAGCACCGGCGGGAGGGCCCGGAGCACCTTTTCCCCCGCCTTGCGCGCCGCCGTGTACACGCGCCCGGACATGAGCCGCGCCAGATAGTTGTTGAGCGCGCCTACGTTCTCCGAGATCGACATGTCGTTGTCGTTGAGGATAACCAACAAATTGGCGTCCATCGCACCAGCGTTGTTCAGCGCCTCGAAGGCCATGCCAGCGGTCATTGCCCCGTCGCCGATGATCGCCACGACCCGCCGATCCTCGCCCGCACGCCGCGGCCGCCACCGCCATGCCCAGCGCCGCGTTGATCGAGGTGCTGGAGTGGGCTGTGCCGAAGGTGTCGTAGCGGCTTTCTTCGCGGCGCGGGAAACCGGCGATGCCCCCGTACATGCGCAGCTTTGCCATGGCTTCGCGGCGCCCGGTCAGGATCTTGTGCACATACGTCTGGTGACCCACGTCCCACACCAGGCGGTCGTAGGGCGCGTTGAACACATAGTGCAGCGCGACGGTCAGCTCGACGGTGCCAAGGTTCGAGGACAGGTGCCCGCCCGTTTGCGCCACCGACTCGAGCATGAATTGTCGAAGCTCCGCCGCCAGCCGCGGGAGCGCCTGGCGCTCCAGTTTGCGCAGATGCTGGGGATCGGTGATCGTGTCCAATAGGGGGTACATGTTGTCTAGTGCGAGCGCAGGACGATGAAGTCGGTCAGCTCGCGCAGCCGCAGGGCGTCCTCCCCTAGCGGCTCGAGGGCGGCGAGCGCGTCGCGGCGCAGGTCCCCTACCAGCTCCCGCGAGCGCCCCACTCCGAGGACGTTCACATAGGTCGGCTTGTTCTGGGCCGCATCCTTGCCCGCAGTCTTGCCCAGCGTTGCCGTGTCGGCCTGCGCGTCCAGCAGGTCGTCGACCACCTGGAACGCGAGCCCGGAGAACTTGGCGAAACGGTCCAGGTGGGCGCGAGCGTCGGGATCTAGTCCAGTTCCGCAGGCGGCGCCTAACAGCACGGCGGCGCGGATCAGGGCGCCGGTCTTGTGGATGTGCATGAACTCGAGCTCGGGTAGGCTCAACTCCATGCCCGTGCTGGCGAGGTCGATGGCCTGGCCGCCCGCCATCCCGCGCGAGCCCGCGGCGGCGGCTAGAGCGTGCACCATCTCCAGTTGCCGCCCCGCGTCCGGCGCCAATGGCCGGTCGGTCAAGACCTGGAACGCCAAGCTCTGCAGGCTATCGCCCACCAGCAGCGCAGTGGCGTCATCGAAGGCAACGTGGCAAGCGGGCTTGCCGCGCCGCAAGGGGTCGTCGTCCATGCAAGGGAGGTCGTCGTGCACCAGCGAGTAGGCGTGGATCAGTTCGACCGCAGCCGCAACGATGGCAACCGGCCCGGGCTCCGCGCGCGCGGCTTCACCGGCGGCGAAAGCCAACAGCGGGCGTACGCGCTTCCCCCCACCCAGCACGGAATAGCGCATCGCTTCGTGCAACCGCGCTGGAGCGATCGACGGTGAAGGCAGGAGCTGCTCGAGGACCGCCTCCACGCGCAGCTGGTGCGCGCGCATCCAGCGGTGGAAGTCGAGCGACTCAGTCAACACAACCAGGCGAGCGCGCGCGGGGCTCGTCGAGCTGAGCGCACACGCGCTTTCCTGCTGGACAGAGGAGGACTTCGCAGCGCGAGGCCGCTCGCTGTCGACTGCCGATCCGGGTCGGGCGTCATGCTATTCACCGTCGCTGTCTGCAGCGCGGAAATCTCGCAGCACGCCGGACTCGAGCACCTTCACCTGCTGCTGTGCGTCCCTGAGGGCCGACTGGCAGTACTGCAGCAGCGCCGCGCCGCGTTTGTAGGCCGCAAGCGACTGCTCCAGCGTGAGCTCCCCCGATTCCATGCGCGCCACGATTGTCTCCAACTCGGCCAGCGCCTGCTCGAAGCCAACGGGCGCTGCGGCGGAGTCGCCGGGCGTGCCCGCGGAGCTCTTGGCTGGGTTGGAACCGTCCTGCGGCGCGCCGTGCGCGTCGAGGTTGGGCGTCTCGTGTTTGGGCATGCCGGGCTTGGGCAGGATGGGCGAGCTGCGGCGAAAGCGTGCAAAAATAGCGCATCTGGAGGGGGCGGGTCAATGTAAGACCCCGGCTCCTGGAGGTTGATGTAGAATTTTCCTCGCCTTGCCGCCAGTGACCTCCGGCGGCGGCCTCCCTACCGGAGTGTCTGCCGCCGCCAGCCGGCGGTTTTGTTTTGTTCTGCCCCTTCTTGCCGTGTGTCGCGGGAGACCTATGACCGATCTGGCCCATGTGACAGCGCTCACCAGGACGCCTCCCCAGCTTCCGGTAAGCTGGTACTTCGACCCCGGTATTGCCGAGGTCGAGCAGCGGACGCTGTTCGCCGAGGGGCCCGGGTACGTCGGGCATGAGCTGATGGTGCCCGACGTCGGCGACTACTACGCGCTCGACTGGATGGACAACGGCAAGGCCTTGGTGCACAGCCACACCGCCGTGGACTTGCTCTCCAACGTCTGCCGTCACCGTCAGGCGATCCTGCTAAAGGGCCGCGGCAACGCGCGCAACCTGGTGTGCCCGGTTCACCGTTGGACCTACGATCTGCAGGGCAAGCTGCTGGGAGCGCCCGAGTTTCCCGACAACCCTTGCCTGGATCTGCCCCGCACGCCGCTCGCGGGCTGGAACGGCCTGTTGTTCGCTGGCCCACGGGACCCAGCGAAGGACCTCGCCGGCTTCAGCCTGGTCCAGGACTATGATTTCGCCGGCCACGTGCTCGAGCGCGTGGATGTCACCGAGCACAGCTACAACTGGAAGGCGTTCATGGAAGTGTACCTGGAGCTGTATCATGTCGGCCCGTTCCACCCCGGCCTGGCCAAGTTCGTGGACCCGGCCGTGTACCGCTGGGGCTTCGGCGAGCGCTGGAGCACCCAGGAGATGGGCGTCTACCAGAAGCTCACCCAGGCCGGCTCGCCGGCCTATGGACGGTACATCGACGCGCTGTTGCGCCACACCAACGGCGAGATGCCGAAGTACGGAACCGTCTGGTCCTGCTACTACCCGAACATCATGCTCGAGTGGTACCCGTTCTGCCTCGCCGTCAGCTCCGTTCACCCACGCGCGCCGGAGAAGTGCGTGAACGTCGTGGAGTTCTACTACCCGGAGGAGGTCGCGCTGTTCGAGCGCGAGCTGGTCCAGCTGCACCAGGAGGCGTACGCGGAGAGCGCACGGGAGGACGGTGAGATCTGTCAGTTGATGCACGACGGCCGGCGCGTGCTGTATCGAGACGGCGTCGAGACACACGGCCCGTACCAATCTCCGTCGGAGGACGGGATGATCCACTTCCACGAGTTCCTGCGGCGCCACATCGAGCCGGAGCTTGAGACGGCCCGCTAGCGGGTTCGCTCAGGCTTGCCGCGTGCAACGGGCCACCCTCCTCCCACTGCTGCGCTCTCGCCTCCGGCATACTGCTAGATGATTTCCATCCAGCGTGAAGGCAGCCTGATCGTGGTCGGAGTGTTCGGCGAACTTACGCTTGCGGACTACCAGCGCTTCGAGCGCGAGGTCGTCGACCAGCTGCAGAAGGCGGGCCGGTTCGATCTGCTCATCGACCTGCGGGACATGCTCGGCTACACCGTGGACGTGATATGGGAGGACATCAAGTTCGCGCGCAGCCACAGCCACGACGTGGGGCGCATCGCGCTGCTCAGCGACGCCCAGTGGGTGGCATGGAGTGCCTGGCTGTCTCAGCTGTTCGTCGACGCCGAGATTCGCGTCTTCGATGACGAGACACTTGCCCGCGGGTGGCTGAACGGCTCCGAACCCTGACAACCTCAACCCTCAACGGATGGACTATCGCACGATCGTTTCCGTGCCGGACCTGCACCGGGATCTGGCCGACCCGGACTTGGTGATCTTCGACTGCCGGCACGAGCTGATGAACCATGAGGCCGGCGCGCGCGCTTACGCGCTGTCCCACGTGCCCGGCGCACGCTTCGCGCACAGCGAGAAGGATCTTGCCGGTCCGAAGACCGGACGCAACGGCCGCCACCCGCTCCCTGACCCGCAGGCGTTCATGGCCTGGCTCGGCCGCAACGGCGTGCACAGTGGCAAGCAGGTCGTCGCCTACGATTTCGCGGCGGGCTCCGCCTCGGCGCGCCTGTGGTGGCTGCTGCGCTGGGTCGGCCATCAACGCGCAGCGGTATTGGACGGGGGCTGGGAAGCGTGGGTGAAGGCCGGCCTGCCGATCACCACAGAGCCGGCGAACGTCGCGCCGACGACGTTCGCAGCTGAACCGCGCCCGATGTGGGTAGATGTGGAGTTTGTGCGATCGCACCTGAATGATCCCTCCGTCGTCCTGCTGGACGCCCGCGCCCCGGAGCGCTTCAAAGGTCTCGCCGAGCCCATCGATCCGGTCGCGGGCCACATCCCCGGGGCACGCAACCGTTGGTTTAAGGAGAACCTGGCGGGTGACGGGCGTTTCAAGCCGCCGGAAGAGCTGCGGCGGGCCTTCCTGACCGTGCTGGACGCAGCCAAGCCTGAGCAGGTCGTCCATCAGTGCGGGTCGGGTGTGAGCGCCTGCAGCAACCTGCTGGCGATGGAGATCGCCGGCCTGAAGGGGTCGCGGTTGTACCCGGGCTCGTGGAGCGAGTGGGTCGCCGATCCGACCCGCCCCGTCGCGAAGGGATAAGCGCCCCCGGGCTCGGCGATGGAACCGCCGGCCGACCTGGTCCTGGTCCTGCACGCCGGTTATGTCCTGTTCGTGGTCGGCGGGCTGGTGCTCATCTGGCTGGGAATCCGGTTGGGATGGCTGTGGGTACGCGGCTTCTGGTTTCGCCTTCTGCACCTCGCGGCCATCGGGTTGGTCGCGGTGGAAGCCCTGATCGGGCTTACCTGCCCGCTGACCGTGCTCGAAGATTGGCTGCGCTGGGGCGTTTATCCGAACGCCGGTTTCATTGAGCGCTGGCTGCACCGCTTCCTGTTCTGGGACTTTCCGGCCTGGGTTTTCACCCTGACCTATCTGGTCTTTGCGCTGATGGTCGTGATGACCTGGCTGCGATGGCCGCCGGCACCGCGCCGCGGACAGCCCGGCCACCTTAGGCGAGGACTGCCCAAGTAACCCTGGCTGCTCGGTCCGCGCGATCTCACGCCCGTTTGGAGCTCTTCAGCCCGCAACACGGTGCCCGGAGACACGCGGACCGCGGGAAAAAGAAAACGGGCAGGATGCCCTGCCCGTCAGGAGATCGAGGATGGTGCGGCTCGATTCAGGTAGCCACGCTGGGCTCCTGGGTTTCTTCCAGCGGGCCGAATTCCAGCTGCACTTTGCCGTCGGCGTCGATGTCCACGGTGATCTTGCCGCCCGCGGCCAGCTTGCCGAACAGCAGCTCGTCGGCGAGCGCCCGGCGGATCGTGTCCTGGATCAGGCGCGCCATCGGACGGGCGCCCATGAGCGGGTCGAACCCATGCTTGGCCAGGTAGTCCTTCAGCGTCTGTGTGAAGCTCACCTCGACCTTCTTCTCGTGCAGCTGATCCTCGAGCTGCATGAGGAACTTGTCCACCACCCGCAGGATCACCTCGTGGCTCAGCGCTGCGAAGGAGATGGTAGCGTCGAGCCGGTTGCGGAACTCCGGCGTGAACATGCGCTTGATGTCCTGCAGCTCGTCGCCCGGCGACTGGGACGGCGTGAAGCCCATTGAGGTCTTGATCAGCGACTCGGCGCCTGCGTTGGTGGTCATGATCAGAACCACGTTGCGAAAATCGGCCTTGCGCCCGTTGTTATCCGTCAACGTGCCATGGTCCATGACCTGCAGCAGGATGTTGAAGATGTCCGGGTGCGCCTTCTCGATCTCGTCCAGCAGCAGCACCGAGTACGGATGCTTGGTGATCGCCTCGGTCAGCAGCCCACCCTGGTCGAACCCGACGTAGCCGGGAGGCGCCCCGATCAGGCGCGACACCGCGTGCCGCTCCATGTACTCGGACATGTCGAAGCGGATCAGCTCCACGCCCATGATGTACGCCAGCTGGCGCGCCACCTCAGTCTTGCCCACGCCGGTCGGACCCGAGAACAGGAAACAGCCGATCGGCTTCTGCGGGTTGCCGAGCCCGCTGCGCGCCATCTTGATGGAGGCCGCGAGCGCGTCGATGGCTTTGTCCTGGCCGAACACCACGGACTTGAGATCGCGGTCCAGGTTCTTGAGCTTGCTGCGGTCGTTGGAAGACACATTGTGTGGCGGGATGCGCGCAATCTTGGCGATGATCTCTTCGATCTCGTGCTTGGTGATCACGCGGCGCTGCCTGGACTTGGGCAAGATGCGCTGCGCGGCGCCCGCCTCGTCGATCACGTCGATGGCTTTGTCCGGCAGATGGCGATCGTTGATGTAGCGAGCCGACAACTCGGCCGCGCAGGTCAGCGCCGATGTCGTGTAGCGGACTCCGTGGTGCGCCTCGAAACGGCTCTTCAGCCCGCGCAAGATCTCCACCGTCTCCTGCACGCTGGGCTCGACCACGTCGATTTTCTGGAAGCGACGCGACAAGGCGTGATCCTTCTCGAATATCCCGCGGTATTCGGTGTAGGTGGTCGCCCCGATGCACTTGAGCTGACCGGTGGACAGGGCCGGCTTGAGCAGGTTGGAGGCGTCCAGCGTCCCGCCCGAGGCGGCGCCCGCGCCGATCAGGGTGTGGATCTCGTCGATGAACAAGATGGCGTTGGGGTTGTCCAGCAACTGCTTGAGCACGGCCTTGAGCCGCTGCTCGAAGTCGCCGCGGTATTTGGTGCCCGCCAGGAGCGCTCCCATGTCCAACGCATACACCTGACAGCGCGCCAGGATCTCGGGAACGCTGCCCTCGATGATCCGCCGCGCGAGGCCTTCGGCGATGGCGGTCTTTCCTACACCCGCCTCGCCCACCAGCAGCGGGTTGTTCTTGCGGCGGCGGCACAGCGTCTGCACCACCCGCTCCAACTCGCGCTCGCGCCCGATCAGAGGGTCGATCTTGCCCGACAGCGCAAGCGCGTTCAGGTTCATGGTGTAGGTCTCGAGCGCACCGCCCTGGGCCTGCTCCTGGTCGCCCTCGGCCTCGCTCTCCTGCTGCTTGGACGGCCCCGTCTGCGGTACCTTGCTGATCCCGTGCGAGATGTAATTGACCACGTCCAGGCGCGTGACCCCCTTCTGGTGCAGGAAGTACACCGCATGCGAATCCTTTTCGCCGAAGATGGCCACCAGGACGTTGGCCCCGGTGACCTCCTTCTTACCGGAGGACTGCACGTGCAGGATGGCGCGCTGGATCACGCGCTGGAAACCCAGGGTGGGCTGCGTGTCGACCTCGTCGCCGGTGACGATCGGCGTGTGCTCGTTGATGAATTCCGTGAGCAGCTTGCGCAGCTCCTCGATGTTTGCTGCGCAGGCACGCAGAACCTCGGACGCCGACGGATTGTCCAACAGCGCGAGCAGCAGATGCTCCACGGTGATGAACTCGTGGCGCTTTTGCCGAGCGTCCATGAAGGCCATGTGCAGGCTGACTTCGAGCTCCTGCGCGATCATACGATTCCTCTCACCGGTCCACGTAAACTCGCATTCTACCGCCACCTGCGGCTCAGGTCTCTTCCATGACGCATTGGAGCGGATGCTCGTGCTTGCGCGAAAACGAGATGACCTGCTCCACCTTGGTCGCGGCAATGTCCTTCGGATACACGCCGCAGACCCCCATCCCTTCCCGATGCACTTTCAACATAATCTGCGTGGCTTGCTCACGGCTCATCGTGAAGATGGTCTGCAGCACCGAGACGACGAAATCCATGGGAGTGTAGTCGTCGTTGAGCAGCACCACTTTGTACATGGGCGGCGGCTTAACCTTGCTCTTCTGGGTCTCTAGGAGAGCGCCGTCGCGGTTTCCACTAGCCATGGACACTTTCGAAACCCCGTGCCGGACCGAAGGTTCCCGTACCGCTAATTTTGCGCATAACCGGGAAATTTACAAGTACACAGGGAAGCATTTTGCGTACCGGTCGCCGGCCGCGCCTAATTCCTTGACTTCGGCATCACAATAGCCTAAAAAGAGGATCGGCGTTTGTTTTCAAGCCGGTTTCAGGTGTGCAGTCGCAGTGCCGGTGCGCCGCGAACGGTCTTGAAACTCAAACAGTCGGCGGGTTTCCAGCCCGTGTCTTTTAACGAGGAAAGGGTGTATGGCGACTGGTACGGTAAAGTGGTTCAACGACTCCAAGGGCTATGGCTTCATCACTCCCGACGATGGGGGCGAAGACCTGTTTGCCCATTTTTCTGCCATCAACATGAGCGGCTTCAAGACTCTCAAAGAAGGTCAGAAGGTCTCGTTCGAGGTGACGCAAGGCCC
>JBGPOV010000039.1:0-28593 GCA_041488255.1 Gammaproteobacteria bacterium
CCGACTACTTCTTCGACAAGGGGCACGAATCCGACCGCGTGCGCGAGGTGCTCGAGGAGATGGCCTCTGCCGATCCGTCGGCCGCTTAGTAGCAGGTGCTTGTAAGAACTGCTATCGGGTGGAAACATTTTCTCAGCCCAGGATCTTGCCGCCCGACCCCAAGACCGGAGCATCACTCTCAACACATTGAAGCGCGAGGGTTCCGCGCGGCGTGTCAGCGATCGGTCGCCTGGCACGGCGTTTGCGAAAGTGGTCTTGATCTGCTGGGAACTTCGTGAAGCGTTAGAACTACCCAGGAGTGGATCGACATTGCTATGAGGAGGCTAGGATGCATGCGAAGGTCATGGCGATTCTGATTAGCGCCGCGCTTCTAGTCGGCTGCAACACGGTCCAGGGCATCGGGAAGGACGTCGAGCGCGGCGGCGAGAAGCTCCAGAACGCCGCGGAGAAAGCCAAGAACTGAAGGATTGTTCTCCTCCCTTGAGAGGCGGTGATTTCTCCCATCCCTCCCTTTCGCCGCCTCTCTTTTTCCTCTCTTGTCCTGACACCATCCACTGCACGTTTGATCGGGCCCAACGCGATCGCTGTGTCTAGCGGCTGGAACTGACGATAGCGTCGACCCCAGGCCGTGATACCACGGCCCCAGCCTCCCGGGGCATCGGTACGACGACATCGACGGTGGTTCCGGCGCCAAGCGAGCCCTGTATTCTGAACGCTCCTCCCAACGCAGTGATTCGCTGCCGCATGCCGTGAATGCCGTGTGACAGCTTGCTGAGCTGAGCCTCCGGGCGAACCCCGACCCCGTCGTCCCGGATTCGCAGGCGTAAGCAGCCATCGGCAGCGGTCAATGTGATCCATGCGCGCGTCGCCTTGGCGTGGCGCAGGACGTTGGTCAGCGCCTCTTGCACCACCCTAAACAGCGCGATCGCCACTTCACTCTGGATCGGAGTCTCCTCTTCCGGGACCCAAACCTCGCATCGGACACCGGCCTGATCGCACGCGTGCTTGGCATGCCAGGAGATCGCGGCACCCACGCCGAGGTTGTCGAGCAAGGTCGGGCGCAGGTCTTCAATGATGCGCCGCTTGATCTGCACACCTTGGTCGAGCGTCTGGATGGCGCGCGCAAGCTTTACTGCGGCGGCGGGGTCGGCGCTCTTCATTCGGCTGTAGGCCCACGAGATATCCATCCTGACCGACACCAGGATGCTGCCCAGCTCGTCGTGGATATCACGCGCCAGCTTCGATTTCTCCTCTTCCTGCACACGCTGCAGGTTGCTCGACAGCTCAGACAGCTCCGCGGTACGCTCGGACAGCTCGGCCGTCCGCGCGCGCACCTGGCGTTCCAGAGTTCGACGAACACGCTCACGCTGGACGATGTCTCGACGCGTGAGGAAGTAAACCATGATGATTAGCACGAGGCTAAGCCCTGTGATGACGGTCAGACCAAAGCGCGAGAAGGCCACGTCCTGGTTCCATCGCGCCGTGCGAGCGATCAGCTCAGCGCGCTCAGCCTCTTGAATCTGCCCGATCACTTGGCGGATCTCGTTCATCGTCCGGCGTCCGACATCGGTCTCGATCAGCTCCTGCGCCGCGAGCGCCCCCTTCCTCTTGTGCACCGCAAACGTCGCCTCGAGCTCCGCGAATTTCTCCCCGATAAGCTTGGCGAGCCGGCTCGAGCGTTCCTGCTGCATCGCGTCTTCTGCGGTGAGGTCTCTGAGCCTTTTGAGCTTTGGATCGAGCTTAGGCAGGGCAGCGATATAAGGCTCGAGGTATTCGCGGCGTGCGGTGAGCACAAAGCCACGCTGCGCGGTCTCAGCATCGCTGACCAACGAGAGTATCTGGCTAGTGACGGCCTGGATCTCGAGCGAATCGGTGATCGATAGCTTGGCCTGCGCCAGGCGTTGGTGGCTGCGTTCGGAAAACACCAGCACGGAAGCCGACACGCCGCAGCACAACAGGAGAGGGATGAGTAGCTTCGCGATCGGAGTGGACATCGTCGCGTCGGGCCGGTTGAAACCTGATCACGTTAGCGCGAAACCTCTGCACGCGCGCTGGACTGAGCATCGAACGCGCGGCACCGCATTTGCTCCACCGACTATACGTGACGACACGGCGACATACAAGTCGATGCGATGCACGGTCATCCATCGCTGTGCTTCACGCCCATGCACTCGAACGCGGCATCTCAGTCCTTCGCAGTTTTTGCCTCGGCTATCGGCAGATCTTACATATGAGCTCCAGCTGCCCTCGCTAAGACATTGAAACACCGGCGGGACGAAGTGGCACGCCGTGTGCGACACGGGACGTAACGGCGGAGAACCTTCGCCGTGTTCCGGGTCGCTGGCGGCGAGTTGAAGACTGACCGTCCTCTCGCCGCGGACGACCCGGAGCGGCTCCGAGGCAGGTGGATCAGCGGCGGCTCGGCCATGTACTTCCGTCGGGACGCAGCGACGCTCGACACCCGCCCGGGTTTCGGTAGATGACAACAGTACGGAAAGGAGACGACATGAGCAAGTTGCTTACGACTCTCGCGGCCGGCGCCCTCGCGCTGGGTGTGAACTGCGCAGCCTTCGCGGCCGACCAAGAGCAAGGCCAGCAGGATCAGAAAGAGCAGTACATCGCAGCGCTCAAGAAGTGCGACTCTCTGCAGGGCGCCGCGAAGCAGCAGTGCGTGGACGAGGTGAACAAGAAGTTTGGACGCATGTAACCGGACTTCGGCTCGACCGACACGCAAGCGGGCGGATGAAGGTCCGCCCGCACCCCCTGGGCCCGCATTCTGCGGGCCTAGGGCCTTCAGGTAACAACCCCCCCACTGCTCTATACTGCCAACTCGCGGTAGGCAGATAGAGTCTTTCAAACTCGTAACGCAACGGCGCGTGCTCGCGCGCCGCCCTCTGTGTCTGGGCTTTCACAGCGCTTTGGCCGGGGGCGGGCTGCTGGGCACCTTGAAACCCAGGAGCCGAAGATCGGAACCAGACTTGCGCGGTTGTGCCTCGCGATGGTGGCGATCCTGTCCGTGGACTCGCTTGCCGCCGCCGAACCTGCGGGCGAAGATCAGTGCCCCAAGGGCGCGGTGTCCGAACTGTCGGACAGCATTCGCATGCGCGTGGACGATCAGACGGGAATCACGTGGTACGCGGATCAGACCACACCCGAGGACATCAGCGGCGACGCCTTCTATCTGTATGTGGGCAAGAAGGGTTGCGACGTTTGGCTGCGGCTGCGTATGCAACACGTCAGCGAGAAACCGTTGTCGGTGTTGCGAATTCAGATCAAGGCCGATGAGAAGACCTTCGAGCTCTCCGACCCGCACTTCAGGCACAACTCCAAGGGGAAGCTCGCGTGGGAGTGGTACGACGAACCTGTCACTCCGGATCATCTACTGATGCTGTTCAAGATCACAGCCTCCATAGAGGCGGTGGTCCGCTTTATCGGCCAGCATCGTCCGGACGAGAAAACCGTCACCGCCATCCACACCATCACTGCTGCGCAGAAAGAGGCGCTGAAGAACATACTCGGCGCGTATCACAGCCTCGGCGGAAAGCTCTAGCCGACGTCCTACCTTCGTCGCCGGTCGACTCGCGTTCTCGCGACGAGCTCGCTGCGTCCCCGGGTGAACATTTTCGCTCTCGGATTACGGGTTACGCCAGACGATCGGGCCCGCGCTCATCCGTGAGCGGTGAAGCTGACCCACACCATTCCATCGTTCTTCAGGCAAGGGCTACAAACGGCTTGTAAGAATGGGTAGGTGACGCCTCCGGCTGAGTACGTGTTCTGCGCGCTAGTCGCGTGTTTCTTCGGGATTTGCCAGACGTCTCGTCAACGGGCACAGGGGCTGCTAACTCCCATGGCGCGCCGCCTACTCTGTCGGTAGGTGTCGCTATGAGGAGGTCCCTGATGCTTCACTATGCCGCTGTCTTTTTGGTTATCGCGCTCGTGGCAGCAGCCCTCGGCTTCGGCGGCATTGCAGCCGGGGCAGCCGAGATCGCCAAGATCTTGTTCCTAATCTTCCTCGTTCTTGCGGTCGTCGCTTTAGTCGCCTTTGCGGTAGACCTGTTGAGACGCAAATAGCTTTACGGAGAGGCCTATCTAGCTAGGCAAACCCTTTCGTGGACGCCGATTGTTCCAGCCTAGCATTGAAAGAACTGCACGATGGGCCGGTGAATCTTGCAAGCCACTAGACCGTGCTTTCCGCCAGCGCATTGTTTTAGCTACGTTCTGCGGATGGCACGCCGACTGCTCATCCATGCAGGCCGGGAGTGTGCTGTACCCGGCCCTTCTCCAAACGTGCGTGCCGGGTTTCCCTCCGTCGAAGCGACGCTGCGCAACTTACGCACCGGGTACTTAAGACGTCATGACCGAGGTTTTCTGAAGAGGCTGCCTGGATGAACTCCTTAGACTGCGCAGGGGAGCCGAACCTAGGGGTCGCGCTGAGAGCGAGGCGCAACTGTACGGATGCGGCGTTGGGCGCTATGAGAGTGGCGATCGTTGCGGACGACCCGTTCGAAGCGGCTCTGCTCAGCCATTGGCTGGTGCAGGCAGGGCATCGCTGCCACCACTTTGACAGTGGCGGTGCGCTGATCCGCGTGTTTGACCAAGTAGGCCTTGACGCCGTGGTACTGGACTGGAATCTGCCCGACGTCAGCGGCGCAGACGTGCTGCGGCGCATACGCGGCAGCGACAGGGCGTCGCTACCGGTCTTGTTCGTGAGTGGGCAGAGGCGTGAGCACGATGTGGTGAGCGCACTGCGGCAAGGTGCAGACGACTACATGGTCAAGCCAGTCGGCGGAGCCGAGCTGCTGGCTAGGCTGGACGCCATCCTCCGCCGCGGAAGGCATCGCGTTGAGGCACCTGCGATGGTTGAGCTTGATGCGTATCGAATCGACTGCCAGAGCCGGGTGGTACTGCGTGACGGACGCCCGGTTGAGATGACGGCTAAAGATTTCGAGCTGTCGGTTCTGTTCCTGCGCAATGTCGGAAGGCTGCTTTCGCGCGGCTATGTCATGGATAGAGTGTGGCCCAAAGCGCTGATTAGCTCGCGGACGTTGGACACACACGTCAGTCGACTTCGCAAGAAGCTCGGATGGACGCCTGAGTACGGCTGGCGCCTGGAGGCTGCATACGGCCGCGGCTATCGCCTCGATCAGCTTCGAGCTGCTCGGGGGGATACGGTCCGGCATCGGCAAGTCAGCACCTAACGCGCCGGAGAAGGCGTCTCTGCGGCTTGCGACAGTGCACCCCACACCGCGGCAGGACCCTATCGCACCATGAGACTTTCATTGCGCTTCGTCCTGCCGCTGCTTCTTGTCCTCGCGGCCGTCGCCTATGGGGTCACGCAGTTGGCCGAAGGCCTCATGCTGCGCTGGTTCGTGCGCGATTTGGACGCACGGAGCGCGCTGATCGCGAGAACCCTCGAGGAGCCGCTGCCGGAGCTGATCCTGGCCGGGCAACGAGGACGCGTGGTCGACCTGTTCGACCGGATGGTACGCGACGAGCGCCTTTACGCCGTCGGCTTCTGCGATCCCGGGCACAAACTCGCTTATCGTTCCGTCACATTTCCAGCGAGCGTGAGCTGCCTCCAACTCGAAGACAAACCGGGGCCGGGCAGGGTTCTGCGGCTGCCTCAGGGCTCGCTGCATGCGGCGGTGACCCCTGTGCGCGACCCAGCGGGGCACACCGTCGGCAATCTCGTCCTGCTCCACGACATGAGCTTCATTGAACGGCGCACCGAAGACGCGCGGCGCTACCTGTTCTATTTGTTCGTGGCGCTCGGCGGGATGATCTCCTTGATGACGGTAGCCATCGCACAGATCAGTTGGTGGGGCTGGGTGCGCGGACTGCGGGCGATGCTTTCAGGCGACTGGCTGTTCAAGGCGGCTACTGGCCCAGGGCCGCCAGAGCTGGAACCGGTGGTGAAAGACCTGCGCGCACTTGTGAGCGACCTGCGGCACGACCGCCGCAGCCATGACGAAAGCCAAGTCAGCTGGAATCCTGACGCACTGCGAACGATCCTGCGAGAAGACCTGCGCGGCGACGAGATACTCGTCGTCTCCAATCGCGCACCTTATCTCCACAATCGCAGGGACGGCGTTGTGCAGGTCCAGCGTCCGGCGAGCGGGCTCGTGACCGCACTGGAGCCGGTCATGGTCGCGTGCTCGGGCACGTGGATCGCGCATGGCAGCGGCTCGGCAGATAAGGAGGTAGTGGATGCGCGCGGTCATATCGCCGTGCCGCCGCAGCAACCCGCCTACGACGTCCGGCTGGTCTGGCTGAGCCCGGAGCAGGAGGACGGCTATTACTACGGCTTCTCCAACGAGGGACTATGGCCGTTGTGCCACATCGCTCACACAAGACCGGTGTTCCGTCCCGCCGACTGGGAGCGCTACGTCGAGGTCAATCACAAGTTCGCTGCCGCCGTGTCCGAGGAGGCCAGCACACCCGATCCGGTTGTGATGGTGCAGGACTACCACTTCGCGCTCTTGCCGGCCATGATCCACCGCCAGCTTCCCAACGCCACGATCATCGCCTTTTGGCACATTCCGTGGCCCAACCCCGAGGCCTTCGGCATCTGCCCGTGGGCGGAGCAAATCCTGGCAGGCATGCTAGGCAGCAGCATCCTAGGGTTCCACACGCGCTATCACTGCAACAACTTTCTGGACACGGTTGACCGCTTCCTGGAGGCACGCGTGGACCGTGAGACGAACATCGTTTCCTATCAGAGTTCGCGCACCGCCGTGAAGCGATACCCTATCTCCATCGAATGGCCGCCCTCGAACCTGTCCGGTTTGCCTTCCATCGAGATCTGCCGCAGCCAGGTGCGCGAGCGCCAGGGACTCGCACCGGACACCAAGATCGTCCTGGGCGTCGACCGCCTCGACTACACCAAGGGCATATTGGAGAGATTCCTGGCCCTCGAGCGGTTGCTCGAGCTGGAGCCGGATTGGGTGGGTCGTGTCGTGTTGCTTCAGATCGGCGCGCCCAGCCGCTCGCGCATCCCAGACTACCGCGACTTCGCTCAGCGCGTGGAAGCGCAGGCCGAACGCATCAACGCGCGCTTCGGTCGCGACGGTTACAAACCGATCCTGCTGCGCTTGGAGCACGTGGACGCCTGGGAGGTTTACACGCACTACCGCGCAGCCGATGTCTGTATAGTCAGCAGCCTGCACGACGGGATGAATCTTGTAGCGAAAGAATTCCCCGCGGCCCGCGATGACGAGCAAGGCGTGCTGATCCTCAGCGAGTTCACGGGCGCGTCGCGCGAGCTGGCGGAGGCGCTAATCATTAACCCGTATGATCTGGACCAGTCCGCCGCCGCGTTGCGAGTGGCGTTGAGCATGCCGGCACGGGAGCAACGCGACCGCATGCGTGGCATGCGCGGCCTGATCCAAGAGTTCAATGTCTACCGGTGGGCAGGACGCATGTTACTCGATGCGGCCGAGATGCGGCGGCGCACGCGCGTACTCGGCGCCGGTGGCGTTGGGGCTCCCAGAGAGCGCGCACGACCGCGGGAGTTCGCGTTGTGAGGGCAGGGAGAGGGGCTTCGGCAACCGGTGCGCCCGTGGAGGAGCAGCTGCCACGATTCAGCAGCGGCTGGGCGCTGTTCCTCGACGTGGATGGGACGTTGGTCGATTTCGCAGAGTATCCCGACGCCGTTGTCGTCCCCGCGCAGCTGCGCGAGGTCTTGCAGCGGATCTCCCGACGCAATGGCGGCGCGCTGGCATTGGTCAGCGGGCGGCGCCTGGCTGACGTCGACCGGCTGTTCGACCCGGTTCGCTATCCCGGTGCCGGCCAGCACGGCCTTGAACGCAGGGGAAGCCACGGGAGCGTGACGCGGGTGGCGGGCGTCGCAGAGCGCATCAACGATGCTGCCCGCGAGATCCAGGCACAGGCGAGCGGGCTCGAGGGTGTGGTGGTAGAGCACAAGGGACTGACGCTTGCCCTCCACTACCGGCTTGCGCCACACATGCGGGACTGGGTGGCAGGGGCTACGCGCGCGCTATTGCAGCGTTTCGGAGACGACTTTCGACTGATCGAAGGAAAGATGGTCTTTGAGATTGGACTCAGTGGCAAGGACAAGGGCGTAGCCATCGCCGAGTTCATGCACGAAGCGCCGTTCGCGGGGCGGCTGCCCGTGTTCGTGGGCGACGACGTCACCGACGAAGACGGATTCGCGATGGTCAACGCGCTGAACGGGCTCTCGGTGAAAGTGGGGCCGGGTTTTTCTGTGGCGCGCTGGCGCTTGTCGGGTGCAGAGGACGTGCGGCGCTGGCTCGACGACTACGCCGATTACCTGGACCGAGAAGGGCCTGTGTGAGCGATCTGAACCTGGCGCTGATCGGCAACTCCACCGTCGCTGCGCTGGTCGACACGAAGGCCGAGATCGTCTGGGCCTGCTTCCCGCGTTTCGACGGCGATGCGATGTTCTGCTCTCTGCTGCATGAGGCGTCCCGGGAAGCTGACGCGGGGCTCTGGGCGATCGATCTTCTGGACACCGTGAGCAGCGAGCAGGCATATGTGCCCAACACGCCAATGCTGGCCACCCGCCTGTACGATCGCCACGGGGGAGCGGTGGAGATCACCGACTTTGCCCCGCACTTCCGACAGTACGGCCGCATGTTCTGTCCGATGATGCTGGTGCGCCGCGTGCGACGGCTCGCGGGTAGCCCGCGGATCCGCGTTCGCATGCGTCCGACCCACAGTTGGGGCGCGCATCGCGCGGGCGTCACCTACGGCAGCAACCACATCCGCTACGTCACACCTGCGTTGGTGCTGCGCCTGACCACCAATGCTTCCATTACCGCGCTTCTGCAGGAGACGCCGTTCTTCCTCGAAGATCAGGTGACCCTTCTGCTGGGACCGGACGAGACCGTTCAGGACGCGATGGATGTGGTCGGCTATCGCTTCGAAGAGGAGACGCTCGCCTACTGGCGCGAGTGGGTGCGCTCCCTGGCCATCCCCTTCGAATGGCAGAGCGCCGTGATTCGAGCCGCGATCAGCCTGAAGCTCAACGCCTTCGACGATACCGGCGCCATCATCGCCGCTGCGACTACATCGATCCCGGAGTCACCAGACAGCGGACGCAACTGGGACTACCGCTATTGCTGGCTGCGCGACGCTTATTTCGTCGTGAACGCGTTGAACCGCCTGAGCGCAACGCGCACCATGGAGCGCTACCTGGCTTACATCATCAACGTATCGGCCGGCGCACCTAACGGACGGCTGCAGCCCGTCTACCGCATCGATGGCGGCGCGCAGCTTGAGGAGGGCACGGTCGCATCGCTCACCGGCTACCGAGGGATGGGTCCTGTGCGCGCGGGCAATCAGGCCTACAGTCAAATGCAGAACGACGTCTACGGATCGGCCGTCCTAGCTGCCACTCACGTGTTCTTCGACAGCCGGCTATACCGGACCGGTAACGAGGAGCTCTTCCGCCGGTTAGAGCGCCTAGGCGAAGTTGCCGGGAGCGTATACGCCGAGCCGGACGCGGGCCTCTGGGAGTTGCGGGGTACGCCCCGCGTGCACACCTTTTCCAGTGTGATGTGCTGGGTGGCGTGCGATCGTCTCGCCCGGATCGCCGCAAGGCTCGGGCTGGCTGACCGGGTCCGCCACTGGAGGGCACAGGCCGACGACATGCATCGCGTCATCTGTGAGCGCGCTTGGAACAAGCGCCGCGGCAGCTTCGTTGCGACCTTCGAAGGCGACGCCCTGGATGCAAGCTTACTTCTGCTACCGGAGTTGCGCTTCCTGTCGCCCGGTGATCCGCGCTTCGCGGCTACGGTGGGGCAGGTGGAGCGCGAACTGAAGCAGGGTGACTTCGTGTTTCGCTACAGCGAGTCGGACGACTTTGGCGTGCCGCGCAACGCTTTCATCGTATGCACATTCTGGTACATCGATGCGCTTGTCGCGCTGGGACGCAAAGAGGAGGCGCGCGCCCTGTTCGAGACCATGCTCGCCTGCCGCAACGCGCACGGCCTGTTGGCCGAGCACATCGACCCGCGAACGCGTGAGCTCTGGGGCAACTTTGTCCAGACCTACAGCATGGTGGGTTTGATCAACTCGGCGGTGCGCTTGAGCGTGCCCTGGGAGGAGGCATTCTGACCAGTGATGAGTCGACCAGGCCGCTGATGAGCCCTCCCGCGGATTTAGCCCAACCTGGCCCTTTGGCCTTCCTGTAAGTTCTCTCGATCCTTCCCCCGGCCGATTCGGTAAACGGCGGACGGGCGTCGGCTTCGGATAGGAGCAGGAGCTAATGCGCGGAACCGCGGCTACGGCGGGTTCCTGCAGTGGGTTCTCTACGGTGCGCAGCAGGGCAATCGGTACAACCCGTTTAGAAGGACCTACATCGGAACGGCCGTGACGCTCGAGCGGGTCGGTCGCAGTGCATTGTATCGGCGGGAATTTCGATTGATCCAACACTTGGCACGGCGGTTGCGGACTCATTTTGTAAGCTCGCGACCTGAGCGCGATAGCGGCGGGTCGTCTTGATAGGACAACACTTTCATTTTTCAACCAATGTAGAGGAGTCGAACATGAACACGCTAAAGCAGTCTTCCCTGTTTGCTTTGCTCGCAACCATGCTGCTGAGTGTCTCTGCATGCTCGGACGACATCGATGCGGATAAGGTCGGCCAGAACATCAACAAGTCAACCGAGGCGGGAACAGAGAAGCTCGGTGAATCGTCCGACGCGATTCGGCATGAGGCCACCAAGGCAGATACAACCTTTAACGACATGGTCCTGGCCGCCAAGGTAAGGAACGAGATCCTCAAAGACCCGGCGCTGAAGACTTCAGACATCAACGTGGCCAGCCAGGATGGGGCAGTGGTGTTGAGCGGGGCGGTGGATAAGCCAGAGGACGCGATCCGTGCGGCCCAAATTGCGCGGAGCGTCGACGATGTGAAGTCGGTCGATAGCAAGTTGTCGGTTCGCTCCAACGGCTGACCCAAAGTCTAGCCAACAGGAGGACTAGGACCATGCGTCTCACACCCTATCAACCGCGAGCTGAGGCGAAGGGTAACTTCCGTCGGCGGCCACAATGCGACTTGCTACGCATCATGCAGGCATTGGGGTTTGCAATGCTCGCGTGCTTGCCGACGTCCTGGGCGAACGCGAAATACCAGGAGGCGGAAGGTTTCGCGGTGCATAAGCCCGCGCTTGAGGCGCCGACGACGAACGGGGACAGCTCCGTAGTCGATACGTCGTTGGCGCCGATTACCATTGAGGGCGAGCGTCTGTATCCGGCCCCTGCACTGGATAACTCTGCGCGGAAGTTCCGCGACGCCCTCGGCCCACCTCCCATCTTGATTGCCAGCGAGCGCCAATTGACCGATGGGGCTATGGAGCTGACTACTCGCTTCGGACGTTTCTGTGCGAAACCCTTGCCGGGATATCTCCAGTCCAACATCGGAGGCAACATCACGCTTGCCGCGCGGTGCGCTTCGTACTGAATCAGTCAACGCATCCAAAATGGGGTGTGCGTCTCACGCGGAACTTTCCCGGTGGTCCCGGAATCCCTTATTTTACGTGAGCATGCCAGCGGCGCGCTGATGTGCTCGCGAGTAGGCGGAGTGATCCGCCACAAGAACTGCGATCTGCTCGTGTGGACTTCAAATTGGCTTCGCTTACACGCGCTGATCGCTGCCGCGGGGTAAGTTCATCGACAGGAAAGGAGGACCATATGCGACACGGCACGACGTATCACTGGCTCGGTTCCACTACCCTCGTCCTAGCTTTGGCAGCACCTTCTTGTCTAGCGCTCGCAGGTGATGCTGTGAGATCCACCTCCGACACCGCCACCGCTAACTATGGCCGGGCCGGGGGACAGGCTTACTTCTCCACCGCCCAGCCGCCCCAGACGCCGCGGGCACTAATCAAGGCCTACGAGACCACCAAGGAGTATGTGGAACACGCCTACGAGAAGAGCAAAGAATTCCTGGTTGAGTCTGCCCAGGGCCGTGCTTCCACGGAACAAGCCGCTCAGACCGGCACGTGGCAGCAAGGAGAAGTCGGGGCCGGGAAGCCGGTCACTTCCGGAGCGGCGATCGGTGCCTTTGGGCGCGCTGGGACACAGAGCTCCTTGAATACGGCTGAGCCTAGACAACCGCCGCAGCTCCTCAGTAACGCCTACGAGAAAACGAAGGAGTTCCTGACGGAATCCACCTCGCGTTTAACGCCACAACAGCCTACGTCCTTGAGCGGCTCATAGCGAGAGGAGAGGGAGACACGGAGATGAACAAATCAATACTGTTGGTATCGCGATCGGAGGTGCGAGTGTTCTCTCGGTAAGCGCGGTGGGGAACTACGTCGCATTCAAAGAGCCGCGATACGCCGAGGTGCTAAGCGTGAAGCCGGTCACCGAAGCGGTGAGTCTGGGTCTCTCGGGGCCCAGGCGCCATCAAGCTATCAAACCATAGCAGTAGGCGGTATGCGCGGCGAGAGGCAATCTCACATAGGAGGGTGAAATGCGTCGACTCACATTCATCGCTGCTGCGGTGCTGTTCGCCGGTGGCGTCTCAACGGCGTTGGCTCACGGAGGCGGCGGTGGGGCTGGTGCAGGGCCGGGAGGAGCAGGGGTTGGTGCAGGATCCGGATCCGGCCACGGAGGGCCGGGCGTTGGTATGGGAGTTGGACATGGGGGAGGACCGTCCGGCCACGCTTCTCTATCGGCGATAGCGCATAGCAACGGACCGCTATCCTTGGATCGCGACCACGGCATTGAGCGAGCTGAGGACCGCATGAGCGCGAAGAGCCTGGAAAACACAAATGGTCCCATGTCACCGAATCGCTCCAAAGGGACCGTGCGCGCGAACCAACGGCACGCGCAACACGCGCTGTCTGAGGCAGACCATCAGTGACGTTCTCCAGAATTTCACGACATTTGGAACTGGAGTAAGGTGTTTGCGCAGCGCGACTGCGGGGCAACAAGAGTCCAGTAGGTTCTAATTCGGGCTTGTCGGCGTGAGACGGAACCTTCCTGGAAGTCGCGGCATCTCTCTGTTGTTTCCACGCACGAGCGGGGCCCAGGTGTCCTCGCGAGATTGGCATATCATTTGGTACACGGAGAGCTGCGATCTGTCGCAGCGGGCAGAGACTAACTTGTCTGTGTCCAGACCTACAGCATGGTCGGGCTGCTCAACTCGGCGGTGCGCTTGAGCGTACTCTGGGAGGAGGTAATCTGACCAACCCGCCGAAGGACTCAGATCTACTTTATGCTACGCGTATGTTTGCCGCCTTCGGCAAAGGGCTGCCCACGTCCCGAAGTCTTAGCTAGGGAAGCTCCGCATAACCTGCACATGCGCGACCGAGGCGATTTGGGCTGCCTGCGACGGTTGGAGGAAATGGAGAGAGGCCACGATGCCAAAGAACCAGCAGAGCCCGAAACCGATGAGCATGCCAAAGGACAAGCGCTTGCGGCAGAGCGAAGAGCGTAATGCGCGGCTGCAGGCATTTATCAACCGCAGCCCCTCCGTTATGTTCATCAAGGATCTGGAGGGCCGCTACTTGTACGTCAACGAGCGGTTCACGCAGGCCTTTGGGTTGGAGGGCAGGGACATCATTTCCCACACCGACTCAGAGATCTTCTCAGCCGAACTTGCAGCGCAGTTCCGGGCGAACGACGCCAAGGTGCTCGCGGGCGGCGTCGGAATCGAGATCGAGGAAATTGCTCGTTACGGTGACGGTTTGTTGCACACCAGCATCGTTCACAAGTTCCCTCTGCTCGACAGCCAGGGGCAGGTCACCGCCCTTGGAGGCATCGCTACCGACATCACCGAGCGCAAGCGCTTGGAGGAAGTGCTCAGGCAGAAAAATGTTCAGCTCGGCAGAGCCATTCAAGCGGAGGCCGCGCTGCGGGAACGCCAGGAGCATCTCAACTTTGTCGCCACCCACGATCCCCTGACGGGGCTTCCCAACCGCGCGCTCCTGCACCAGCGCGCGGAACATGCCATCGCGGTCTCCCGGCGATCCGGCCGCCTGCTCGCCCTGCTCTTCATCGATCTTGATCGGTTCAAGACCGTCAACGATAGCCTGGGGCATGCCGCTGGTGACGACTTGCTGCGGGAAGTGGCAACCCGCTTGTCGGGGTGTCTGCGCGAGGTGGACATGATCGCGCGCCATGGAGGAGACGAATTTGTCGTGCTCCTGGAGGATATTGAAAAGCCCGAGGAGGTCGAGCAAGTCACGGCCAGGATGCGGGAGGTGCTGGCCGAACCGCTGGCGATCGAGGGACAGGAGGTAAATGTGACGAGCAGCATCGGCGTGGCGCTGTATCCGCGCGACGGCGAGGCGGCGCCCACACTGCTCCGAAAGGCTGACCTGGCGATGTATCGGGCCAAAGAGCTAGGGCGAAACACCCTTCACTTCTACGGCCCGGATCTCGAGTCCCAGTCCACGGCGCGATTGTCGCGAGACATATCAAACGTGATACGCAACGGCGAGTGATTCAGAGTTGTAAACGCGTAAGGTGAGTCGCTCGGCTATGGCGGGGACTCGACAAAGTTAGACTTCCCTGGCGTGTTGGCCAGCGCGCCGGTCTACGGAATTCTCGATTGTCCATGGGGACTTTTTGGGGACCTGAGGGTAGTCTTCTGCCGTGACACGCACGCGGGGGTTGCGCTGCGCGCCCGCGATGCCAAACGGCCCGTGGCCGGCGGCGATGTCCAGCACCTCCAACGGCGATCCGCCTTAGCATCCACAAGGTCGGCGATGAAGGGGGCAGAGTGCCCGATGACGGGCCCCATGACGCGCGAACTTGACCCACACCCCGGGTGCTGCGCTTTCATCGTGCCGCGCGCGGAGATCGTCGTGCCGCCCCGCCTCCCGCAGCCGGCCAGGTCGTGGAAGCCTTCCACGAGATCGAGAGACTGCAGGAACTCCACGGTATCACCCAGGTAGGCGGGTGAGCTCTTGACCAAGAACGGCGCAGTATCCGGCGAGAGCGCGTAGCGTTCGCCGGTCTTGGAGAGGAAACCCTGGATCACGAGGAAGTCGCACAGCACCCGGATGCCGCGTTCGCTTGCTGCACAGCGCGCGGCCACGTCGCGCACGGTGCCGTGAGTCTCGGCGACCGCGCTGAACAGGTCCAGCGATAGTGCGGCGCGCATCGCTTCCGTCTTTTGGTAAGCGTTGAGCGCCTCGAAGAGAGGGATCGGTGAAGGGCCTGTCATGACTTGCGCTCCTCGTTCCCTAGGTGCGTGGCGCGGGCACGCGAAGCCCGTGCGCGTCAGGCGGCATGAGACTGGTGTGCCAGCAACGTATCGCCCGGCCGCGCTGGCGACCCGAACAGATAGGCGTCCATCGCCAGCGCACCAAAGGTGATCTCGTCGTTCACACGGCGCGCCGAGACGGAACCCCCGGCCGCGCCCAGGGCGACGAACAGCGGCAGGAAATGCTCGTCAGTCGGATGCGCACGCACGGCCTGCGGCGCCAGGCGGCGGTAATCGAGCAGCGTCGCGATGTCGTTGGCGTTGATGGCTTGGTAGACCCACTCCTGGAACTCGAGCGCGTAAGGCTCCGTTGCCGGCTTGGCCGCGGTCATGCGCAGCTCGGAGAGGTTGTGAGTGAGGCTGCCCGAACCGATGATGAGGACACCAGCTTCCCGAAGAGGGCGCAACGCCTCGCCTACCCGGTAGTGATGCGTCGGGTTCAGGCGCGGCTGGATGGAAAGCTGAGTCACCGGAACGTCGGCCGCGGGATAAAGAAACCGCAGGGGCACCCACGCGCCATGGTCCAGTCCGCGCCGGGGATCCAGGTCGGCGCCGATCCCAGCAGCGTCCAGCAAATCCTTCGCCCGGCGCGCAAGGTCTGGCGCCCCCGGCGCCGGGTAGGTCATCCGATACAGCTCGTCGGGGAAACCGCCGAAGTCGTGGATCGTTTCGGGCTGCGAGGCTGTGCTCGCCGCCGGTCGGGGTGTCTCCCAGTGGGCCGACACCATCAGTATCGCTGCGGGGCGCGGCAGCTCCCGGCCGAGCGCAGTCAGCGCCGGGCCGGTATTCCCCGGGTCAAGGGCGAGCGTTGGCGCCCCATGCGACACGTACAGAGTAGGTAAAGCGGTCACGGTGGTGCTCCCGAAGTAAACGAACTATTCGCCGTCGCTAACGCGACTGAGCCGGTGCCGGCTGGCGCTTGAACACTGTAACAGTGAGGGCGGCACAAAGGAAAAAAAAGCCCGACAGGATGTAGAGCGCGTTAGCAGGGCTCCCGGTAAGGTCCTTTACGAAGCCGACCAGCCAGGGCCCGGGCATCCCTCCCAGCGCGCCGAACGAGTTGATCAGGCCGATGCTGCCGGCGGCCGCGGTGCCCGATAGGAATGCCGTCGTCAGGGACCAGAATACGGGCGAGATGCACAGCGAGCCTGCGGTGGTAACGCTCAACGCGATCATCGCGACGACCGCCGACGTCGGACCCACATAGGCGGCGACGATCAGGCCGATCCCGGCCAGGATGCCGGGCACCGCTACATGCCAACGTCGCTCCAGCCCCTTGTCCGAGTGCCTGCCGTTCAGCACCATCGCCACCGCGGCGACAGCCCATGGGATGGCGGACACGAAGCCGTTCTGCAATACATCCGTGACGCCCATCTCTTTGATCAACTGAGGCAGAAAAAGAATGACGCCGTAGAAGGCGATAACGTTCGAGAAATAAATGAGCGCCAGCACCCACACCCGGTAATCCTTCGCCGCTGCGAGGAAACGGGCGTGGCCACCGCTGGCGTCCTTGTGCCTTGTTTCGTCCTCGATCTGACGCACGACCAGATCTCTCTGGGCCTGCGTTAGCCAACGTGCAAACTCCGGCCTGTTGTCGAGATAAAACATGGTGACGAATCCGAAGACCACCGCCGGCAACCCCTCCAGCAGGAACAGCCATTGCCAGCCGGGCAAGCCATAGGTGCCGGCCATCGATTTCATGATCCAACCCGACAGTGGCCCGCCGATGACGCCCGAGATGGCGATGGCGGTCATGAAGGTGGCCGTCATCCGTGCGCGCCGATGAGCCGGGAACCAATAGGTGAGGTAGAGGATGATGCCAGGGAAGAAGCCGGCCTCAGCCATGCCCAGCACGAAGCGCATGACATAGAACTGCGTGGGCGTGTGCACGAACATGAACGCCGCCGAGACGATGCCCCAGACGATAAGGATGCGCGCGATCCACAACCTGGCGCCGACGCGATGCAGGATCAGATTGCTCGGGATCTCGAGGACGAAGTAGCCGATAAAGAACAGCCCCGCTCCGAAGCCGTAGACCGTCTCGCTGAATCCGAGGTCGGCGGACATCTGCAGCTTCGCATAGCTGACGTTGACCCGGTCCAGGAAGGCGATGACGTAGAGCAGGAAGACATAGGGAACGATTCGCCACGCGATTTTTCGGTAGGTGGCCGCTTCGAAGTCGGACGATGCTGGGCTGATTGCCGCTGCTTCCACGGGCTGCTCCTCTCCAGGGCTGATGGACAGCCGTTGGTCATGCCGTCGGGGTGGCCGCCGTCTCGGCGGCAAGGATCGCTGAAGCGCCTGAATTGCGCAACTCCGAGCGGTGCTCCGGACCGGACGGCGGCCTGCTATCCGCAGTATCATTAAGCTCTCTCACTGGCCGTCTAGCAGCGCGTTGCGGCCAAGATTGCGATGAAGCTGAACGACATCCTCCTCTCCCTCCCGCCGCAGCAGGTCAGCCTGGACGTGCTGCTGGAGAAGTACGCCAAGGGCGACGAGAAAACCGTTGAGGACGTGCGCCGCCGCGCGGCGCGTGCGCTGGCCGCCGTCGAGACCGATCCGGCGAAATGGGAGCCGTTGTTCTATGAGGCCCTGGAGAACGGATTCATCCCCGGCGGTCGGATCAACTCGGCTGCCGGGACGCAGCTCCAGGCGACGCTCATCAACTGCTTCGTCCAGCCGGTGGGCGATTCGGTGTCGCAAACCGTCGACGGCAAACCCGGGATCTATGTCGCTCTGCTGGAGGCGGCGGAGACCATGCGCCGCGGCGGTGGCGTGGGCTACGACTTCTCGTCCGTCCGGCCGAAGGGTGCGCTGGTACGCGGAACCAACAGCAGCGCCAGCGGACCCGTGTCGTACATGCGCGTGTTCGACCAGAGCTGCGAGACGGTCGAGTCGGCGGGCGCGCGCCGCGGCGCGCAGATGGGAATCCTGCGCTGCGACCACCCGGACATCGAGGAGTTCATCCACGCCAAGGATCGCGGGGAGCTGCGCAACTTCAACGTCAGCGTGGCGGTGACAGACGCGTTTATGCGTGCGGTCGAGGCCGACGTTGACTGGGAGCTTGTGCACAAGTCCGCGCCCGGGCCCGACTGGCACGATGGGCCGCCACGCCAGCGCGGCGACGGGATGTGGGTCTATCGCGCGGTCAAGGCGCGCGACCTGTGGCAGCAGATCATGGTGTCGACTTACGATCATGCCGAACCGGGGGTCATCTTCCTCGACCGGGTCAATGCCGACAACAATCTCTCCTATTGCGAGATCGTCGAGGCGAGTAATCCTTGTGGCGAACAAATGTTGCCTCCCTACGGCTGCTGCTGCCTAGGAAGCATCAACGTCATGCTGTTCGTTGCCGATCCGTTCTCACCCAAGGCACGCTTCGATTTCGAGGCGTTCGCCAAGGTCGTGCACCCCGCGCTGCGAATGCTCGACAACGTCCTCGACGTCACGGAGTGGCCGCTACCGCAGCAGCATACTGAGGCGATGAACAAGCGGCGTGTGGGCCTGGGATTCACCGGCCTTGGCGATGCGCTGATCATGCTGGGGCTGCGCTACGACACCGAAGCGGCACGCAGCATGGCAACCAAGATCGCGGAGGTCATGCGCGACGAAGCCTACATGGCGTCGGTGGAGCTGGCGAAAGAGAAGGGCGCGTTCCCGCTGCTCGACAAAGACAAGTATCTCGCCGCACCGCGCTTCGCCTCGCGCCTGCCGGAGGAGCTCAAGGGCCTGATCCGCAAGCACGGGATCCGCAACAGCCACCTGCTGTCGATCGCACCAACCGGAACGATCTCGCTGGCCTTCGCGGACAATGCCAGCAACGGTATCGAGCCGGCCTACTCCTGGACCTACCAGCGTAAGAAGCGAGAACACGACGGATCGCAGAAGGTCTACGACGTCGAAGACCACGCCTGGCGCCTGTACCGGCATCTTGGCGGCGACGTGAACAAGCTGCCGGAACAGTTCGTCACGGCGCTGGAAATCTCCGCGCTCGACCACATGCGCATGGTGGCCGCAGTGGGCCCGCTCGTGGACTCGGCGATCAGCAAGACGGTCAACGTACCGGAGGACTATCCGTACGACGACTTCAAGAGCCTGTACTTCGAAGCCTGGAGATCGGGGCTGAAGGGCATCACCACCTACCGACCCAATAAGGTCCTCGGCAGCGTGTTGTCGGTGGCTCCGAAGCCGGGGGCGCAGACGCCCAACGACCTCGACACCACCGACGTCGATCGCCGTATCCGGCTGGAGGCAGCGCCGAAACCGGCGCTGTACAGCCTGCGCTGGCCCGGCCGGCCCGAGCTGCCCGCAGGCAACCCATCCTGGACTTACCTCGTGGAGTCGCCCTTCGGCAAGTTCGCCATCTTCGTTGGCCACGTGGAGAACGGCGCCCCGCACCCGTTCGAGGTTTGGGTCAACGGCAACGAGCAGCCGCGCGGCCTGGGCGCGGTGGCGAAGACGCTGTCCATGGACATGCGCGCGCAGGACAAGAAGTGGCTACGTATGAAGCTCGACATCGTCGCGCGCACCGCGGGCGACGATGCTTTCGACTGCCCGATGCCTCCCGACGGAAAAACGGTCCGCGTGCCCAGCCTCGTGGCGGCGTTCGCGCGCATCGTGCGCTACCGCGTGGACCAGCTCGGCGCGCTGGCGAAGGATGAGGGCAAATCGCCGGTGTTGGACGCCCTGTTCGCCAAGAAAGAGCCGAAAACCGGCACCGACGGGACCATGTCCTGGACCGTGGACGTGTACAACCCCAGCTCGGGCGACGACTTCGTGCTGATCCTCAAAGAGCTGGTGCTGCCCAACGGCCAGCGCCGCCCGTACTCGGTCTGGATGGCAGGCGCGTATCCGCGTGCCTTGGACGGTCTGCTCAAGCTGCTGTCGCTCGACATGCGCGTGATCGACCCGGCCTGGATCGGCATGAAGCTGCGGAAGCTGCTCAACTACGCCGAGCCGCTGGGCGACTTCATGGCGCGTGTGCCCAGCGAGGAGCGGCAGGAGAACTTCCCCTCCACCATCGCCTACGTAGCGCGGCTGATCATCCACCGCTACGCCCTGCTCGGCGTGCTCGACGAACGCGGCTACCCTGTGACGGAGATGGGAGTGCTCGAGATCCCCGAGCACGATCGTCAGGAAGACGACGCCGCGCGCTACCGCGTGCTGCGAGGGAAGCAATGCAAGGAGTGCGGCAACGCCGCGTTGATCAAGAAGGACGGCTGCGAGTTCTGCACCGCCTGCGGCGCGATCGGGGCTTGCGGGTAGCGCCAGTCCCGTGACGGGCTACCGCTCAGCGCGAACGGATATCGTTCCTTTGCCGCCTCGTGCGCGCCCCCGCGTACCGCGTCAGTTTGCTCAACACGAAGCCGATGTGAAGGGTTTCGCTTTAGGCTGCTAACTACGCAAGAGGCCCCGGTGTCACGCCCGCGCTGGCTCCGGGTGCCGGTTTCCGGGTTCCAGAGAATCGCTTGCCGAATTGCTCCGCTTGCACACCGATGACCTGCCCGGCCTCGTCTCTGCTGAACTCGATGCGAACCTCCGACTCGGTGGCGCGCAGCGCCACGAACTTGTCGGCGGAGACATAGTCGAGCGACAGCGTTGGACCGCGTGTGGTCTGCGCTCTCAGCGTGCCTTCCTTCAGGAAAACGCGCAGCGTCTTCTTCAGCTCGGGCAATGCGTAGTCCCCCTCGTACTCGGCATAGGCGCCGGTGATGGCGTTGTTCGCCGCGAGCGACTGAACGTCGGTGCCCTCGACGTTGCTGAGGACGATCGCGGTGACGTGCAGGTCCGGGAGCACGAATATCGCACTTTCGAATCCCGCGAGCTCCCCGAGGTGCAGATACGTAACCAGTGTTGTGTTTTTGGGCACGATCCAGCCGTAACCGAAGTCTTCCAGGCCTGCGGTCAACATCTCATGCCTGGATCGCTCTGAGAGAACGCGGCCGTCCATCAGCGCCCGCGTCCAACGCAGCAGGTCGCCCGTGGTGGAGTACATCCCGCCGGAAGAGAACACGACGCTGGCATCCACTACCGGCGCTGGATGCAGCCCGTCCGCGGCCGACAGGTAGCCTTGCGCGCTGGCGCCGGACCCAGGCAGGTCGGCGCAGGCGGAATCGGTCATCCCCAGCGGATCCAGGATTTTCGCCCTCAGAAACTCCGGGTAGGAGCTTTCCGACACCTGCTCGATGACCGCGCCCAAAATAGCGTAGCCCGAGTCGCCGTAGTCGAACGCCGAGCCGGGAGCAAACTGCACCGGGAGCGACTGGATCAGACGGAGAAGGCTTGCCGTGGAAAGCGGGCGCGCCTTGATTTCGTCGTACTTCGCGATCTGCGTATAGCTCTGGATCCCCGACGTATGGTTCAGCAAGTGGGAGAGCTGGATCTTGCTCCAGGTGTCGGGACAGGGTTGCAAGTATCGACAGACCGAATCGTCCAGAGACAGCCTGCCTTCGTCGCGCAGCTTGAGGATCGCGGCTGCGGTGAACTGCTTGGTCAACGACCCGATGCGAAACCGCGTCGCGCCCGTATTGGCGGCCCCGCCGGGATAAACCGCGCGCCCATAGCCCTTGTCCAGGAGGATCCGGCCCCCCTTGGCGATGAGCACAGACCCGCTGAACTGTCCCGCCTCGGCCTTGCGCTGCAGCTCTCGATCGACGGACTGGATGGAAGCGAACTGCGCACAGCAGACGCGTGCGGTCGCCAGTACCGCGACCACAAGCATCACAGCAGCGCGCGGCATGGCTTCAGGCGGGATCGACGGCGAGCCAGCGCCTGCCGATCGTCAAGAGGGAGATCACGCCCGCGATGCTACGCGATCAGCGTCGATCTCGCAGGCCGCGGCGACTCGGCTCACTGGGCCGCGTTTACACCGTGTCGCCAGGCTTGGCAGGTGTTGCGGTTGGAGGCGATCCAGGACTGGTTGGCGAGCATCGTTTGGTAGCTGCCGCTGTTGCCGACCAGCGCGAGGTATTGGTTCTGCAGCCGGTAGGCTTCCCTTTCGCGGTGGAGCCAGCGGTCGCATTCGTCCATCGATGCGCCCTCGGCGTTGATGTCCTGGAGGAAATGCACCAGTTCGTGGAGCAGGATCGAGCGGTGGACCAGGTCGGTCTCCGGCGTCAAGCTGTCGTCGAGGAAAATTCCCTCGCCAGGCACGTGCCACCCCTTCACCGAGCAGGGGCCGCTGCAGAGCGTTCGCTCGATCTCGGCACGGGAAACCTTGGAGACGCGCGGCGTGACGTTGGGCTTCCTGTAGTTCGACAGCTTGGCGATCGTATCCAGCAAGCTGTCCACCAAGTCTGGCATCGAGTCGATCTGACTGCGATCGATCAGCCGATACATCCGTGACGAGTCCGAACTCTCAACGGATGTGGCGTACATGCGCGCTTTTGGTGCGGCGGCCGCACCGTCACCGGGCATATTGGGGTCGGCATTCACCAAAGCGGAAGTCCCAAGGAGCCCAACCGCCGCTGCAAAAACCCGTAAACCATTGGAGAACATAGCGTACCTCTTTCATCCATGTCCTCCTCCCGTAGCCTGTCCATGCATAAATCGTACTGACCCACAAAAGTGCGCTGCGTTTCAATCGATTGGCGCTTAGACCCTGCCGCCTTTGGGGGCACTCACCTGGTCAGAAGGTGAAAATCGCCTCTGATTTGACGGTCTCGCCGATGCACCGCCGATACGAAACTGGCAATGAAGAGGGGCAGAATCGTCGAATCAGCCCAGCGCTACTGTGTCAGCCGAAGAATTCGATCAGCCCAGTCTGGATGTCATACATCGCCCCGGCGATCTTGATCGCGCCCGAGGCCTCCAGCTCGGCAAGCACAGCGCTGCGGCTGTGGATGTCTGCCATCGTCAGCTCGACATTCTTGCGCGCTACGGCGTCTACAAAACCATAATTCTTGGCCGAGCGCTCGCCTTGATACTCGGTCGCCTCCACAGCAGGGCGAATCTTGGCGAGCAGCCCGGTGAGATTTCCGAGCTGCACTTTGTCGATGGCGCCCTTGATCGCGCCGCACGACGTGTGCCCCATCACCAGCACGACCTTCGCCCCCGCTACTTTGCAGGCGAACTCCATGCTCCCGAGGATGTCCTCGTTGGCGATGTTGCCGGCCACGCGCGCGTTGAAGCAGTCGCCGATGCCCAGATCCATGATCGTCTCGGCGGGCGCGCGGGAATCGATGCAGCTGAGGATGACCGCGGCCGGATACTGACCTTTGGCGCTCGCCCTTTGCTGGGCCAGGTAGTCGTGCGGCGTCTCCTCTCCGTGCCGGAAACGCTTGTTGCCCCTTTTCATCATCGCGATGATGTCGTCCGGCGTCAGCTTCTCGCGCTGCGCCTTGGTCAGCGCTGCGGCGTAGACGAAGTGGCCAGCGGCAGTTGCGCTCAGGAGCCCGGCCGCAGTCGTAAGCCCTGCGATTTTGAGGAAGCTCCGGCGCTTCAGATGATCGCATCGAAGCATCGGTGTCGGGTTGCTGCGCATGATCGGGGCCTCCGTGCTGTAGAGTGCGTAGACGATCGAGGGACTACCCGCTACTTTGGGAACTTTAACCGAAGCCCGCCGACCTCGCCTATGCCCGCAGAGCCGTGGCTGGATGCACAAAGGGAGCAGGGCCGCCCGGGGAATTTTCCCCGGCTGGAGTGATAACCTACGTCTCCCCACATTCCGCTCCAAGCAACCCAAGGAAACGAGGCATGTCAGACATCATTCTGATCCAGCGTGAGGGACCCATCGCAACGGTCGTGCTCAATCGCCCCGAGAAGCTGAATGCACTCACCAAGGCCATGTGGCAGCGCCTGGGCGAGGTGATTGCCGCGCTCTCGGCCGAGGACGACACTCGCTGCATCGTGCTGCGCGGGGCCGGCGACAAGGCCTTTGCCCCGGGCAATGACATCTCCGAGTTCGAGCACGAGCGCGCCAACGTCGAGCAGGCGCGCGCCTATGGGGCGACTATGCGCCGCACGCTCGCCGCTCTCGAGCATTGCCGCCGCCCGCTCGTAGCGATGATCAAGGGGGTCTGCGTAGGCGGTGGTCTCGAGATCGCGGCGAGTTGCGATCTGCGCATATGCGGGGAGTCCAGCCGCTTCGGCGCACCCATCAACAAACTCGGCCTCGTCATGGCACACGCGGAGCTGCGCGGTCTGCTGGAGCTGGTCGGCCGTGCGACCGCATTGGAGATCCTTCTGGAAGGGCGGGTCTTCGGTGCGCAGGAAGCCAAGGAAAAAGGCCTCGTGACACGCGTCGTGCCGGACGACAAGGTGGAAGAAGAAGCCTATGCGACCGCCCGGCGCATCGCCGACGGCGCGCCGCTGGTTGCCCGCTGGCACAAGACGTTCGCGCGGCGGCTGGCCGATCCGCGGCCTTTGACCGAGGCCGAGATCGACGAGGGCTACGCCTGCTTCGGTACGGAAGACTTCCGCATCGGTTACCGCGCATTCCTCAACAAGAGCAAACCCGAGTTCACGGGGCGCTGACATGGGACCGCTCGCTGGCCTCAAGGTGATCGAGCTCGCCCACGTCATGGCGGGACCGACCTGCGGCTTGATGCTCGCCGACATGGGCGCCGACGTGATCAAGGTGGAGAAGGTGCCAGACGGCGACGACACGCGACGCATGGCCCCGCCGGCGATCGATGGCGAGGCGGCGGCGTATCTCATGATGAACCGCAACAAACGCGGGATTGCGGTCGACTTCAAGCGGGCGGAAGGGCAGCAGATCGGACGCCGGCTGCTCAGCACGGCCGACGTGGTGATCGAAAACTTCCGCAAGGGCACGATGGAACGCCTCGGCCTCGGCTACGACGCGCTGCGCGAGATCAATCCGGCGTTGATCTACTGCGAGGTCTCGGGCTTCGGGCGCACCGGCCCCTATGCGGAGCGCGGGGGCTTCGATCTGATCGCGCAAGGCATGTCGGGGCTGATGAGCATCACCGGGGAGGGGCCCGGGCGCCCGCCGATCAAGTGCGGCGCGCCGATGACCGACATCACCGCCGGCATTCTCGCTGCGATGGGCGTGCTCGCCGCATACGTGCACCGGTTGAAGACCGGAGAGGGCCAGCGCGTCGATGCTTCGCTGTTCGAGGCGGGCATCGTGCATACCTACTGGCAGTCTGCGATCGCATTAGCCACCGGCACGGCGCCCGGCCCGCTCGGCTCCGCACACCCGCTCAACGCCCCGTATCAGGCATTCGAGACGGCTGACGGATGGATCACGATCGGCGCGGCCAATCAGGCGAACTGGCTCAAGCTCACGGACGCGCTCGGAGCGGGCACTCTAAAGAACGACGTTCGTTTCGCCACCAACGCTGCGCGCATGGCGAATCTGCCGGGGCTGGTAGCGGCCCTGACCCCGCTGTTCAAGAAGCGCGCCTCGGCGGATTGGCTGAAGCGGCTCGATGCTGCCGGGGTGCCGGCCGGGCCGGTGCTCGACGTCATTCAGATGCAGGCCGATCCGCAGACGCGGGCGCGCGAAATGGTGGTCGAGGTGCCGCACAGCCGCCTGGGAAAGATGAAGACGCTCGGTGCAGCGGTGAAATTCTCGGCCACGCCGGGCGGCGTGAAGCGCGGTGCACCCGTGCTCGGCGAACATACGCGCGAGGTACTACGCGAGCACGGCTACGCGGATGCCGATATCGACGCGCTCCTGGTGGCGGGCGTGATCATCGCGTCCTGACCGCGTGGCGGAGTCGCCGATGTACACTTGGATCTCGCGCGTCCGCCCCAGCCGCGGCGGGCCGCAGCCATGTTCTGAGTGGCGCCGTCCGTGAGCTGAAGACTTGAAGGAGGAGGCGAAGCGATGCTGTTCCCGACCACGCTCGTCGGCAGTTACCCCCAGCCCGAGTGGCTGATCGACCGCGAGAGGCTCGCGAAGCGCCTGCCGCCCCGGGTCCGAGCCAAGGAGCTGTGGCGCATCCCCGAGCCATTTCTCGCCGAGGCGCAGGACGATGCCACGATCATGGCGATCAAGGCGCAGGAGGAGGCTGGTCTCGACATCATCACCGACGGCGAGATCCGGCGCGAGAGCTACTCCAATCGTTTCGCCACCGCCCTCGACGGTATCGACATCGATAACCCCGGCACCGCACTCGATCGCTCCGGCCACCCGAATCCCGTGCCACGCATCGTCGGTCCGATCCGGCGCAAGCGCCCGGTCGAGGTCGACGATGCAAAGTTCCTGCGCGCGCATACCTCGAAGCCGATCAAGATGACGGTGCCCGGACCATTCACGATGAGTCAGCAGGCGCAGAACGACCACTACCCGAGCGAGGAGGCAGCGGCCATGGCCTATGCCGTCGCGGTGAACGAGGAGATCCGCGACCTTTTCGCCGCCGGAGCGGACATCGTCCAGGTCGACGAGCCGTACATGCAAGCGCGGCCCGAGAAGGCGCGCCAGTACGGGCTCAAGGCGCTCAACCGCGCGCTCGAAGGGATCGCCGGCCCGACTGCGGTGCACATCTGCTTCGGTTACGCCGCGATCATCCACCAGCGCCCCTCCGGTTATTCGTTCTTGCCCGAGCTCGCCGGCTGCTCGTGCCGGCAGGTCTCGGTGGAGACGGCGCAGTCGAACCTCGACTGCGCCGTGCTGGCTAAACTCGAAGGCAAGCAGATCATGGTCGGCTGTCTCGACCTCAACGACATGACGGTCGAGACGCCGCAAGTGGTCGTCGCGCGCATCAAAGCGGCGCTGCCCTACGTCAAGGCGGCCAACGTGATCCTCGCGCCGGATTGCGGCATGAAATACCTCCCGCGCGACGTCGCGTTCGGCAAGCTGCGGGCGATGGTCGAGGCGGCAAGGATGCTTCGCGCTGAGCTCGGCGCTGCCTGACCGACCCAATGGCTGCGAGGACACCCATGCAAGAGACCAGAGAGATCCTGCTCAAGCGGCTGGAAGCCGAAGCGCGCAAGGTGCGGCGCAATGTGTGGCGGGCGCTTCGCGCCGGCGGTAGCGGTCATGCCGGCGGCTCTTTGTCCGCGGCCGACATTCTCGCCGCGCTCTACTTCCATCGCCTGCGCGTACGGCCCAGCGAGCCGGACTGGCCGGAGCGCGACCGGTTCGTGCTGTCCAAAGGACATGCCAACGCCGCGTTGGGAGCGGTGCTGGCCCAAGCGGGCTTCATCGACGACGCGGTCCTCGACTGCTTCTACGGTTTCGAGTCCCCGTTCGGGATGCACCCGGACATCAAGGTCGCCGGCGTGGAGATGTGCACGGGCGCACTCGGGCATGGCCTCGCGGTGGCCACGGGCATGGCGCTCGGGGCCCGCATTCAGAAGCAGGCGTTCCACACCTTCGTCATGCTGGGAGACGGGGAGCTGCACGAGGGCTCCAACTGGGAAGCGGCGATGGCGGCCTCGCACTACCGGCTGGCGAACCTCACGGCCATCGTCGATCACAACAAGATCTCGCAGAGCGGCCGTGTCGCCGATATCATCGGCGTCGATCCTCTCGCCGACAAATGGCGCGCCTTCGGCTGGGAGGTGCGCGAGATCGACGGCCATGAGATGGGAGAGGTGGTAGGCGCGCTCGAAGCGCTGCCGTTTCATCCCGACCGCCCATCGGCGCTCATCGCCCACACCGTCAAGGGCAAGGGCGTGAGCTTCGCCGAGAACACCTACCTTTGGCACAGCAACAACGTCAACGACGAGATTCTCGCTCGCGCACTCGCCGAGCTGGGGGCACCGTGACCCCAGACGCCCCTGTAGCTCACGACTGGCGCACCCGCTCCGCCAAGCAGACGCGCCTCGCATTCGGCCAGGCGTTACTCGAGCTTGGGGCCCGGGAGCCCCGGACCGTGGTGGTGTCCGCCGACACCCAGGATCTGCTCGGGATCCGTCCCTACATCGAGCGCTATCGGGATCGCTTCGTCGAGCTTGGCATCGCCGAGCAGAACGCGATCGGCGTCGCCTCCGGGCTAGCGACCACGGGGCTGCGTCCTTACGTGTGCGCCTATGCACCATTCATCACGGCCCGCAGCATGGAGCAGGTGCGAAACGACGTCGCCTACGCGAACCAGCGCGTGGTGATCGGCGCCGCGGCGAGCGGCATCTCGCTTGGCGTGGCCGGGGGCACGCATCACGCGCTCGAGGATCTGGCGCTCATGCGCAGCCTCCCGAACATGACGGTCATCGTCCCCGCCGACGTCGATGAGGCCTACAAGGCCGCGCTGGCGACGCTCGACATCGACGGGCCAGTCTATCTGCGGCTGGGCGGCCGTACGGAGGAACCGCCGGTGAGTGATCCCGAGGCGCCGTTCCGGCTCGGCCGTGCGGTGCAACTGCGGCCCGGCAAGGACGTCGCCGTGCTCGCGTGCGGAGCGCTGGTCGAGATGGCGGTGCGAGCCTCCGACGTGCTGCGACAGGAAGGCATCGGCGCCCGCGTCATCAACATGCACACG
>JBGPOV010000040.1:0-28247 GCA_041488255.1 Gammaproteobacteria bacterium
ACCGGCAGCGTGCCCAGCGCGCCGGACCCGCGCCTGGAGGTCATCTCGATCGCACCGCTGCTGGCGCGCAGCTTGATCCGGCTCAGCGGTAAGGCATAAAGTGCACCGTTTCCGACTCAAGGCAGATTCCTCGCACATCTCGAACAGGGGTCAGCCGCATTTCAAAACGCGATCGCTTCGTATGGTTGGCGGTCGTGTTGGTTGAGCAGAGATCACAACGCCATGGACAGAAAGACGCAGATCAATATTTGGTACACGGTGGCAGCCGTGCTCGCAGTTCTGTTCATTCAGCAGTGGTGGATCGAGAGGCAGCGGGTGGAAACGATCCCGTACAGTCGATTCGAGACTCTAGTCGAGGCCGGCAAGGTCAAGGACGTTCAGGTTACCGACAAGTTCATCCGAGGCACCCTCAAGGAGCCGCTCCCCGATGGACGGACCTTGTTCCTCACCACCCGTGTCGAGCCCGCGCTGGCCGAGAAGCTGGCAGAGCACGGTGTGACGGTCACGGGCGCGCTGGAGAACACGCTGCTCCGGGACATCTTGTCGTGGATCCTTCCGGTGCTGTTCTTCTTGGGCGTTTGGCTGTTCCTCTTCCGCCGCGTCGCGGAACGGCAAGGCATGGGCGGGCTCATGTCCATCGGCAAGAGCAAGGCCAAGGTTTATATGGAAAGGCAGGTCAAGGTCACTTTTGGCGACGTGGCTGGCGTGGACGAGGCCAAGGAGGAATTGAAGGAGATCGTCGAGTTCCTGAAGGACCCCGCGAAATACGGCCGCCTCGGAGCGCGCGTCCCTAAGGGTGTGCTCCTCGTGGGACCGGCGGGCACGGGCAAGACATTGCTCGCCCGCGCCGTCGCGGGCGAGGCCGCCGTGCCGTTCTTCTCGATCAGCGGCTCGGACTTCGTCGAGATGTTCGTGGGCGTGGGTGCGGCACGGGTGCGGGACCTGTTCGATCAGGCGCGCAAGGCCAAACCCTGCATTATCTTCATCGATGAGCTCGACGCTGTGGGGCGAGCGCGCGGAATCGGTCCCTTCGGCGGCGGCCACGACGAAAAGGAACAGACGCTCAACCAGTTGCTCGTGGAGCTGGACGGGTTCGACCCACGCGAGGGCATCGTGCTGCTCGCAGCCACTAACCGGCCCGAGATACTCGACCCCGCGCTGCTGAGGGCGGGCCGCTTCGACCGTCAGGTCCTGGTCGACCGGCCGGACAAAGCGGGTCGCGTGGCGATCCTCAAGGTACACGCCGTAAAGGTTTCGCTCGCCAAGGACGCCGATCTCGAGGCGATCGCGGCGCTTACGCCTGGTTTCACCGGCGCGGATCTGGCCAATCTAGTCAACGAGGCCGCGTTGCGAGCCACGCGGCGCGGCGCCGATGCGGTAAGCAACGTCGATTTCACCGAGGCAATCGAACGCATCGTGGCCGGCCTGGAGAAGAAGAGCCGGCTGCTCAACCCGCGCGAACGCCAGGTCGTGGCCCACCACGAGATGGGCCATGCGATCGTCGCCACCGCCCTGCCGGGCATGGATCCGGTGCACAAGATCTCGATCATCCCGCGCGGCGTGGGGGCGCTCGGCTATACGCTCCAACGCCCAACCGAAGACCGTTTTCTCATGTCTCGCTCGGAGCTCGAGAACAGGATGGCCGTGCTGCTCGGGGGTCGCGCGGCAGAGACGCTCATCTTCGACGAGGTATCCACGGGCGCCGCCGACGATCTCAACAAGGCGACCGACATCGCCCGGAACATGGTGACGCGCTTCGGCATGCACGAGAAGCTGGGGCCGGTGACGTACGAGACGCCGCGCCCGACTTTCCTCAGCGACGACGTGTTCGCACACTACGCCCAGCGCGAGTTCAGTGAGGATACGGCGCGCGAGATCGACTGCGCCGTGCGCGAACTCGTCACCGCGGCCTTCGAGAAGGCCTTGGCCATCCTGCGCAAGCACCGCAATCTGCTCGAGGAGGGAGCCAAGCTGCTGCTCGAGAAGGAAGCGCTCACGCGTGACGAACTCCCGATGCTGGAAGGGCTCAAGCTGGCCGCAGCATCCAAGGTCACGGTGTGAGAGCGGGGGCAGCGAGCTGCTTCGATGCGCGGCAGTTGTCGCCCAAGCGGGTAGGCGGGACGGCGCGAACAGCACCCGCCTCAGAACCGTGCTCAGCGGGAGCCGGGCACGTTCCGTTTCCACCGAAGATCGATCCGATGATCGGCTCGAAGCTCCGCCGACACACCGAAGCGGACACTTTGCCGATCTAGGATGGAACAGAGCCACCGGGCGTCCGCCTCGGCGGCGCGCTGGACGCGGAAGCGCTTCGTTTGCATGGGAACCAACTCGAGGCCGAGGAGCTGGCCTGTCTCCGGGTCAAGAGTCGGAAAGTACATGAAGCCGAGATCGCTGCGGAACGGCTCGAAGCCTCTGATCCCTTCGTAGTCGTTGATGAAATCACCGCACCCGTAGAGGATGAGCTTGCCCTGGAAACCCTCGACGCCTTTCGGGTGATGCGACGAGTGGCCGTGGACGAGGTCGATGCCGGCGTGCTCGATGAGCCCGTGGGCAAAACCCACTTCGGCAGGCGAAATTTCGTAGCCCCAGTTCGAGCCCCAGTGAATCGAGGCGACGACGAGGTCGCCGGGTCGTTTGATCGACGAGACTCTGCGGGCGATTCGGTCGAGGGTCCGCTCCGACAGGTCTGCGAGGAAGTCGACGCCAGGCGCGCGGTCGGTCGCGGCCCAGCTCGCAGGGACTCCACTGCTCTCGGCTCCCAGCGAGAAGACCAAAACGCGGCGATTGTCTCCCATGAAAACCTCGGCCGGCGCCTGCGCCTCGAAACGGTTCTTTCCGGCGCCCGCCGTTTTAAGGCCGACGGCCTGGAGCGTGTCGAGCGTTTCGACGAGGCCCGACGCTCCCCAGTCCAGGACGTGGTTGTTTGCGAGCGCGCAACAGTCGATGGCAGCCGTGGACAGGCAGGCGACATTTCCGGGGCTCATCCGATAATTGATTCCCTTGTCGATCCAGTCGTCACTGCGGGTCACGGCAGTTTCAAGATTGATGATCCGGGCGTCGGGCTGCATACGCTTGAGCTCTTCCAGAGCGTCGCCCCAGATATACGAGAGATCCACTGGACGCGGGATGTGACCGTTCCTCTCCTCCGCGATTTGGACATAGCCCAGAGCGCTCTGCATGTAGCGCTCGTGGATCGCGGGGTCGCCAGGGTGCGGCAGGATCTGGTCTATCCCCCGCCCGGTCATCACGTCGCCGCAGAGAAATAAGGTAATTTGCGCCACGGTGTGTCTGCGTGCAGGAAGCTCAGTGTGCGAGTGTGGCGGGGTACTTAGCTTGCGCTAGGTCAAGAACATCTCTCGCCTCTTCGTGTCTACTGCTGCTAAAGGTTCTGGGACAGTGCCGGAGTTAAGCCATGGACTGGAAAGAAGAACTCATCGAAAGCGTTTGGGAGCACGCCCGGGCGATGTCCGAGGCGGATCCGAGCGTTTGGCGGCAAGACATGTGCGGCGCCTGGATTCGGCGCGACCAGTTCGGCCACGAAAGCTCGGGGTTCGGTTGGAAGATCGAAAATATCACCAGCGGCGGGCCAAACATCTCGCAAAACCTACGCCCCTTTCACGTGCGCAATCGATTCGATGTCGGCAGTAACATGCCGCACTGCCGAGCGATAGCGGATCGGGTCGACGTGCCGGCCGGTGAGTACGTCAGCCCGCCGCGCAACCGAAGCAGCTAGGCGATCGCGAGACGGATTTTGTCCTCATCGACACGGACGACACATGGCTATGAGACCACCGATCGACGCTGCCAGCCGCGTTAGCGCTGGGCTGTTGGCAGCTATACAAGCACTCGCCAGCGACCCGCAATGGAAGCAGCCGCCGACACTCGCAGACGTGCGAGCCGATCTGCAGCAGACCGGACTTCAGTGGTCGCGCAACGGCGAGTTGCTGCACCCGCAGGACAGGACGTCGTTGCTCATCGAACTCGATGGCCTGATCGCGCAATATGGCAGCAAAGCATCCGCGATCGATTTCATTCCCCGCGCAAACCAGCGAGGGTTTGTCGCAGGCGAGCGAGGCGGCCCAGAAGGATGATCTCGCCGCTGCCCGTCGGAAAAGTACCACAGGAGTTGCTTGCAGCCATCCTGGCGCGCGCGCCGATTGACGACCCGCGCGTGATCTTGGGTCCCGGCATCGGCCTCGATTGCGCCGTTGTCGACGCCGGCCAGCGTCTGGCGGTCTACAAATCGGATCCCATCACGTTCGCCACCGATCAGATCGGCTACTACCTGGTGCAGGTTAACGCAAACGACATCGCCACCACCGGCGCCAAACCGCTGTGGTTGCTCGTGACTCTGCTTCTCCCCGAAAAGCGCACCACAGCGGATCTGCCCGACAAGATCATGGCGCAGATCTACGACGCGTGCCGGGGTTTAGGGATCGTCGTCATCGGCGGGCATACCGAGATTACGGCCGGTCTGGACCGTCCTATCGCCATCGGCACCATGATCGGTGATGTGGCTCGCGAGCAGTTGATCTCACCGCGAGGAGCGAGAGCGGGAGACCGGCTGCTGCTGACTAAAGGCGTCCCGATCGAAGCGACGGCGCTCCTCTCGAGAGAATTTCCCGCGCGACTGCAGAATGTCTTGACGGCGAACGAGCTCGAGGAAGCGCAAAACTACCTGTATCGGCCGGGAATCGGCGTCACGCAAGACGCGCGCGCGGCCATCGAGGCCGGCCACGTGACGGCGATGCATGATCCTACCGAAGGCGGCATCGTCACGGCGCTCTGGGAGCTCGCGGAGGCAAGTCAGAAGACGCTGCAGGTCGATCCGCACAAGATACCCGTTCCCGCTCTAGCCAGGCGCGTTTGTGAAACCTTCGGCATCGATCCTCTGTCTTCCATCGCTTCGGGTTCTTTGCTGCTCACGGCGCCCGCCGGCGACGTTCGGCCCATCTGCGACGCGTTGGAGAGCGAGGGCATCGCGTGCGCCGACATCGGCGTTGTACTAGATGGGCCTGCCATCGTCAGGCGAAAGACGGCAGCGGGCTTTGAACGCTGGCCGCGGCCCGCGGTGGATGGAATCACAAAAGCATTCGGCGACGCCTAATAAGTCAAGTAGCTTCGGCGGCGCGTTCTCCCGCGCCGTGTGCAAGGTGGCGCGCGAACCAGCCGGCGGCGAGGCGCGCGACTTCCTCGAGCGCACCGGCCTCCTCGAACAGGTGCGTCGCGCCGCGCACGAGCGCAATGTCCTTCTCGCAGTGCAGCAGAACATGCGCCGCTTGGTTGAGCCCGATCACACCGTGGTCTCTACCGCCGACGATGAGCAGCGTTGGCGCCTTGACTCTGGAGAGCGCCTCATCGCCCGTGAGGTCGGGTCGGCCGCCCCGCGAGACGACGGCTTTCACATCCTCCGGCATTGCCGCCGCCACACGCAGGGCGGAAGCCGCGCCCGTACTCGCGCCGAACAGACCGACCGGCAGCAATCGCGTCGGAGCATGCTTGCGCACGAAGCGTACCGCATCGCCAAGCCGCTGCGTCAGCAGGTTGATGTCGAAGCGCATCTCGTAGTCTCGGTCCTCTTCGGGCGTGAGCAGATCGAGCAACATCGTGCCAAGGCCGGCGTTACGCAGTTCTTGCGCGACATAGCGGTTGCGCGGCGAATGCCGGCCCGAACCGCTGCCGTGCGAGAACACGACGACGCCGGAAGGCGCGGGTGGCAGCTCGAGCACGCCCTCGAGTATTAACCGGCCGGACGGGATCGCCACGAGCGGCGTGCTCATTGCATTGCGGCTCCGGTTGCCTTGGTACCCTGCGCGAGGAGCGCGACGACCTCCTCGTCTTCGACTTGTGGAAACTGGCGGTAGAACCGCCCGACCGCAAAGAACGGCTCTGGGGCTTCCAAGCAGACCATTTCGTCCGCGTATCGCCTCACGCGTTCGAGGCTATCCGGCGCTGCGACAGGCACCGCGCACACCAGCCGCTCGGGCTGCTTCGCGCGCGCCGCATGCAGGGCCGCCATCATGGTTGCGCCGGTGGCGAGCCCGTCGTCGACGACGATCACGATACGCCCCTTCGCCTCGATCGGCGGACGGGCTGGCGTGTACTGTGCGCGCCGTTTGCGCAGTGTCTCGAGCTGCACGCCCTTCTCGCGCTCCAGATAAGCCTCGTCAGCGCCAGCGCTCGCCGCGTATTCAGCGACGTAGGCCCAGCCGCTCTCATCGATTGCGCCCACCGCGAACTCCGGGCTGTCGGGCGACCGGAGCTTGCGCACGAGCACCACGTCGAGCTCGCCGCCGAGCTGGTCCGCGAGCACCCGGCCCATCTCCACGGCGCCCCGCGGGATCGCGAGCACCAGGGGATTGCGGCCACGGTAGCGCGCCAGCGCCTTTGCAAGGTGTCGTGCCGCGTCAACCCGCGAGTCGAAGATGATCGTCATAGGGACAAATGCTGCGCCTGTCGCGGGCCCGGGGGTTTGCGCTGGATCAAGAGTCTCACTGCCTTTCAGGCGGGTCTGCGCGTTTGGCGCCCAATCGGAAGCCGCCAGGCTGCGCGCTCAGTGCCGCGTTTCTCCGTCGCCCGCGATGGAAGGCACGGGTCCTACCAGGGCGGCGAGGTCCCACTCGCCGGATGAGGTGTCGTGGCGCAGAACGAAGATCCGGCCGTCGTCGACCTTCACCTTAAAGTACCGATGGGCGGGATGGAGCCACCGGTCGAGCAGCTCGACGACCTCGAAGCGGCGCTCGCCGAGCCAAAAGGCGCGCGGCTCTTGCTCGCCCCGGTAACCGGCATGACATTCGACGCGGATGGACATGGGTTCGGCAAAATCTAGCCTGACACGATCAAATCTGCCCTCGGCAATACGCGCGGCATGCGGGTCAGACCAGAGGCCTTGGTGGCAGGTTCCGGCGACTTCCCGCCGCGGTCGGGCTCACGAGGAGCTTGTCGACCCGGTTCCCGTCCATGTCCACGATCTCAAACCGGAATCCGCAACTTTCGAACTTGTCCCCCACCTGCGGCACGCGTCCGAGCTGCATCATCGCGAAACCGCCAAGGGTGTGATAGCTGCCCGTATCCTCTCCAGGTAGCTGCTGTTCCAGCCCCGTCACCTCTCTGAAGCGCTCGGCCGCGACAGTTCCATCCATCAGCAACGAGCCATCCTCCCGGCGGACGATATCGGGCTCATAGGCTTCCTCGACCGTCGGGATGTCGCCCACGAGCGTCTCCATCACGTCGGTCATCGTCACCAGGCCCTGCAGCTCCCCGTACTCGTCGACGACCAAGGCGAGGTGTTGGCGACGCTTCTTGAACATCTCGAGCAGCTCCATCACCGTGAGCGTGTCCGGCAAGTAAAGCGGCTTGCTCGCATGGCTTGCCAGGTCAGCGACCCGTCCCGCAAACGCATCGTCCAGGAGCGCCTTTGCATGCACGATGCCAACGATGTCGTCCAGCCCACCCTTGCAGAGTGGAAAGCGCGAATGCGGGCTGTCAAGCAGTTTCTGGCGATTTGCCTCGAAGGAGTCGTTCAAGTCCAGGTACGTGATGTCGACCCGCGGGGTCATTGCGCTCGCGAGCCGCCGTTCGTCCATGCGGAAAACGCGTGAGACCATCACCTGCTCGTGCTTCTCGAAGACCCCGGCCCGCGCCCCTTGCTCCATAAGCACCTTGATCTCTTCTTGCGTGATTGGCAGCCCCTGCAACGCCTTGATTCCCAACAGCCGAAGCACGGCTTCGGTGGCGACGCTGAGCGCCTTTGTCAGTGGAGAGGCGAACTGCGACAGCAGTTGCATCGGGCGCGCGGTAGCGCTCGCGATGCCCTCGGGGTTGCGAAGTGCAAGCCGCTTGGGAACGAGCTCGCCGATGATCAGAGAACACAGCGTTACGCCAACCAGGACGACACCCAGCGCCAAGGTGTGGGCGTAGGGTCGAAGCAGCGAGAACGCCGAAAATTGCTCGGCCAGATCCTTGGCGACAGTCGCCTCGCCCAACGCTCCGGTTGAGATCGCGATAGCGGTGATCCCGATCTGGATGGTCGACAGAAAATCGCCAGGTTCATTCGCGAGCGCCAGGGCGACCCTCGCGCCGGGTCGATTCTCGTCGGCCCACTGCTCGAGACGAACCTTGCGTGACGAGACCACTGACATCTCTGACATGGCAAACACGCCATTCAAGAGGATCAGCAATAACAGGATGAGCAATTCCATGCTTGCGGCCTGTGAAGGGAAAGCCAATGGAGGCAGGTGAACTGATGGACGAGGACGCTTCCTACTTGTTCTTCTGGTCTTCCAGGGAGCGGCGCTTGCACATCCCCGTACATCCAGGCCTCGTATACTGCCCGTACGGGCACTTCCGGTGGTTGACTTCGATCAAGGGAGTACTCTACGTCCGCTGGGGCCGGGAGCCGAGCGCGTCGAGGGCCTGCGTCAGGCATTGAGCGACTCGGGCGGTGCATGCGCAGTCGTAGGCTCGCCGAAAGGTATTGACAGAGATCAAGTGGCGTTCGGCAGACGCGCCTAGCATTGCACCGAGAGAGTCGGCCATGGGTTTCGAAGCCCGGCGGCCGGATGAGACGTTACCTTACAGGACCGAAGACGATGGAAAAACCCTTGCAAATCACCGTCCACGGCATGGAGCACTCGGCCGCGCTCGACGCTCACATTCGCGAAAAGGTTGCAAAGCTGGAGGAATTCTATCCCCGGATGATCGGGTGCCATGTGACGGTGGAGCAGCCCCACCACCACCATCACCAGGGCGACCAGTTCGAGGTGCACATCGACGTGCACGTGCCGGGTCGGGGCGAAGTAATGGTGAACCGCCAGCGTGCGGAGGACATCTACGTGGCTCTGCGCGACGCCTTCGACTCGGCAAAGCGCCAGCTCGAGGAGCATATCCGGCTTCAGCGGGGTGATACGAAGGTGCACCCGATTCCGGCGCATGGGCGAATCAAGCGATTGTTTCCGGAGGAAGGCTACGGCTTCATCGAGACGGCCGACGGGCGCGAGCTGTATTTCGCGCGCGATAACGTGGTGGGATCCGCTTTCGACCATCTTGCCATCGATGCCGAAGTCCAGTTCATCGAGGAGATGGCGCAGGAAGGCCCGCAGGCCAAGCGCGTCAGCGTCGGCAAGCACCACTTCAGCTGAGCGGCCAGGACGCAATGCCCACGACCTGCTCATCACGACGAGCGCCGCCGTGCCGGCGGCGGCGTCGCCGGTGCCTCAGCTCGACGCGGGGAGGCGTGTTCGGCATAGAGTGAGCGAATCTGCTCGGCGAAACGCTGCTCCATCTCCGACCGCTTGAGCTTCAGCGTCGGTGTAAGCAGGCCATTGTCGATCGTCCATGGTTCGAGGGTAAGCCACACCGAGCGCACACGCGCGTACGCCGGAAAGCTGCTCAGCCGTGCGCGGATTCGCTCGAGGACCAACTCCACGACCTGCCTTGACCCGAGCGCCGCCGGGTGTTCGGGCTGCAGGTTCAGCGACGTCGCGAACTCCTTCCACGCCTCTCGATTGAGCACCAGCAGGGCGGCGACGTGCGACATGCCCTCGCCCACCACCATGGCCTGGTCGACTAAGGGATCATCCGTGATGGCCAGCTCCAAGTCGGCGGGAGCGAGTTTCTGTCCGGTGGACATCACCAGGATCTCCTTCAGCCGCCCGACGATATACACGCGCCCGCCCTCGATTCGGGCTTGGTCTCCTGTGTGCAGCCACCCACCGGCATCGATGGCCAGCGCCGTGTCTCCCGGCCGGTTCCAGTAGCCGAGCATCACGTTGGGGCCGCGCACCAGCAATTCGTCCTTGTCGCCAAGCGTGAGCTCCAGGCCGGGCAGCGGGACGCCAACCGAGTCCGGCACGTTGTCCTCGGAGCGATTGGCGGTGACGATCGGTGCGGCCTCGGTCAAACCGTAGCCCTGCAGCAAGGGCATGCCTAGCCCGATGAAGCAGTGCGAGAGTTTGGGCGGTAGCGGCGCTCCGCCGCTCAGCGCCAGGCGCAACCGGCCACCCAGGCGCGACAGGATCTTGTCGGCGACCAGACGGCGCAACAGCAGCCATATCATCCTGTCCCTCGCTGACAGTCGTTCCGCGCGCCCTTGCGCCGCCTCGAAGCGCTTCCAGCCGATCTGGACCGCGCAGTCGAAGAGCCACTGTGCAAGCCTCCCCTTCTGCGCCAGTCGCTGCTGGGTGTTGGCATACACCAGCTCGTAGATCCTCGGCACCGAAACCAGCACCATCGGCCGGATGGCGACCAGATCCCCGGCCAGTTCCTGCGCCGAGCGGGCGAATACCACCGTGCTGCCCGCCATCATCGGAAGGTAATAGCCCACGGTACGCTCGAAGGCATGCGATAGCGGCAGGAAGGATAGATACACGTCCTCCCGGTAACCTGGCACGATTTGCAGTATGGCGTGCGCATTGCACAGGATGTTGTGATGGGACAGCATCACGCCCTTCGGATGGCCTGTGGTGCCGGACGTATAGATGATGGTCGCCAAGGCGTGCGGGTCGCTGGCGGCTCTGGTCAAAGCTGGGGCGTCGGAGGCGAGCCAGTCGGCTACGAAGGTCAAGTGTTCCTCGTCTTCGTCGCCCGGGGAGCGGTGCACGCAGAGCACGCGCCGCAGCGCAGGAAACGCGGCGCGATGAGGCGCGAAGGACCGCCACTGGTCCCGGTCGTGCAGCAGCAGCAGCCGGGCTCCGGAGTCGTTCAGTATGTACGCGATGTTCGTGGGGCTGTCGGTGGTATATAGCGGCACCACCACCAGTCCCAGGGACTGGGCGGCCTGGTCGAAGCAGACCCACTCCAGGCTGTTGCGCAGGAGCACGGCGACGCGCTCGCCGGCGGGAAGGTCTTCCCGGGCTAAGGACGCGCGCCAGCGTCCGACTGACGCGACGGTGTCGCGCCAGCTGTAGCTCTTCCAGGATGAAGTAGAAGGGTCATACTGCCGGTACGCTTCCCTCTCTGGCGTCCTGGCGCAACGCGCGAGCAGCAGCCCGGGCAGAGTCCCCGCCTCCGTTGCAGAGATCGAGTCGAGGGTAAAAGACACGCGACCCCAGCGCACTAAACGCGACGCACCGATTTCGACACCGCAGCAGGCGCCCAACCTTGCCTCTTGTGGCGCCCCGCGAGCTGGAGAAGAGTGGGATCGATCAGATTCGCCCGAATTCCTTTAGCAGATCCTCGACCGTCTTGCCTTTGGCAACCCACTCGCGCGTGGCCTGCTCGCGCGCAGCTTGTTCTCTGGCGGCCTTCAACACGGTCTCGGCCTCGGCCAAGCGCACTACGGTAACGCCGATCTCATCCGCGATGACGAGATCGCCCGGATGAACCATTATGCCTCCGCAGCAGATCGGAACATTGATGGACAGCTCCTCTTTGCGCCCGGAGAACATGGTGTGCGTCCCGCGCGGCGTGATCGCACGTGTCCAGATCGGGAAGCCGATGTCTCGCAGCTCATCGGTGTCCCGGCCGGCGCCGTCGATCACCATCGCGCGGATGCGGCGATTCTTTGCCAGGCCGCCCATCAGGCCGCCGCACACCGATGTCTCGGTGTCGCCGCCGGCGTCGACCACGATGATGTCGCCGGGCTGGCCCATCTCCAGGGCCTTCAGCGGGTCTACCAGGTCGCCCTGAGAGAGCTGGACCGTGAGCGCCTGCCCCACGGCCTTCGCGACGAAGGCGGGCTTGATCCCGCTGTCCATCACGCCCTGGCGATACTGCGAGTCGGCGAATACGCACGACGCGCTATAACACTTGGCCACCTCGTTGAACGCCTCGAGCAGATCCGGCCGACGCTGGAACTCACGAAACTCCTTCAGCATTTCCTCCTCCTTTGCTGTACCGAGCGGCGTGGCTCGCCCGCCTCATGGCAGCGACCACGAGCCGTCAGTCAAGCGCACTCTGTTGACCGGGTTAACGGGGCGCTGCCCCGTCAGAACGCGAGCGACTTCGCTCGCAGCCACCTCTCTCGCCATCCGGATCGATTCCTCCGAGTAATACGCCGAGTGTGGCGTGACGATCAGGTTGTCCAGCGTAAACAACGGGTTTTCCTGCGGCGACCACTGGCGCCGCTTCGCCGGCTCTTCTTCGACGTCGTCGAGCCCGGCGCTGGCGATCCAGCCTTCGCGCAGCGCGCGATACAGCGCGGCGTTGTCGACCTCGGGGCCGCGCGCGGTGTTGATGAGAATGGCGTTGCGCTTCATACGCTTCAACTGCGCCTCGTCGATGAAGTGGCGCGTTTCCGCAGTCAACGGAGCCTGCAGGACCAGGTAATCCGCCTGCTTGACAAGGCGATCCTTGTCGACTCGAGTCGCGCCGTGCTGAGCGAAGACCGCGTCGTCGACATAAGGGTCGCACGCGATCAGCTGCAGCCCGAACCCGGGGGCGCGCAAAGCGACGGCGCGGCCAATTCTGCCGAGCCCGAGGATGCCCAGGACACGACCGCGCAGCCGGTAGGCCGGGCGGCCGGCCTTCCAGTTCCACACGCCAGCGTGGCTCGCCCGGTTGTAATCCAGCAGCCGGCGCGCCAAGGCCAGTATCAACGCCATCACGTGGTCGGCGACTTCCTCCGTGCAGTAATCGCGGACGTTGGTCACCAGAATGCCGCGCTTGGTTGCCGCATCCACGGCGACGTTGTCGACGCCGATGCCATAACGTGCGATGACGTGGCAGTGCGACATCGCGGCGATGGTCTTGGCCCCGACGTGCGCATACTGATTGATCACGGCATCACAATCATGCGCCTCGGCGATCAGCTCGTCCTCGGACTTCGCCTGGATTGCCACCAACCGGAGCCCTGCAGCTTCGAGGATCTGACGCTCCACGTCGACATCGCCGAAGTCGTAGTCGGCGATGACCACCTTCGGACCATCCATCATTGTTCCTCGCGCGCTACTCCTTCAGCTCAACGCCCCACGCGAGCGGCCGGGCAACAGCAGGGGCAGCGCCCGCTGTGAAAGGTCCGCTCCACGTGGAGGTTGGGCTCACAGGGACCCTTCGCTATTCGTCAAACCAATACTCGCCAGTGTACTGACTAGACAATGCGGTAGCCCCCACAACGCGCTCGGCTGTTGTGCGGATAGTGCCTCGGATCCGGCTGAATTTGCCGGTGCCCCCGACAAGAGTCTCGACCGCACTAAATTTAAGGACCTTAGCCCCTTCAGCATTGGTTCCGGCCTGCGCCACGACGGACAGTCTGCCGTATATCTTGCTTCCGTCCTCCATGACACGGACGTTGTAGTTATTGGCTATGCCGTTCCCGTTGATGAAGTCAGACGTCCCTCTGGTCCATGTTTCCTTGCTTTTGACGCCCGCAAACGCCAGGCCTGTCATCGAATCATCGTAGCGAAGCTCAAATACACGGACCTGATGCCCAGGGACATCTCCGACGTCAATGACATGCTCTTCGGTATAACGGCTTGCAGCCGCAGGAACGGTGTAAGACACGGAGTACTTCTGTTGCGACCACGCCTCTGGCGCTGCCAGACTGCCGGCAAGACCGATGACTGCGAACCCCAACAGACGGCCAATCTCTTGGGAACGGGTGACTTTCATGGTGGATCCTCCTCCTGGTTGGTGGGTGTAGTGGAAGCGATCTATCTGTAAGCGCCGGCGGAGTAGGTCAACTCGTACGAGTGCGAATAGATCTCGACGATGTTGCCCCACGGATCCTCGCAATAGACCATGCGATACGGCTTCTCGCCCGGATAGTAGTAGCGGACCGGCATGCGCTGTTTGCCCCCCGTCTCGACGATCTTCCTAGCCAGGCCCTCGATGTCGGGATCGGTGATGCAGAAGTGGAAGATGCTGGTCTTCCAGTACTCCAGGTTGTTTTCCGGCTTGACGTTGTTGGGGAACTCGAAGATCTCTATTCCGATCCGATCGACGGTCGCCAGATGGCAGATGCGGAAGCTGGTCCAGTTGGGACCGAAGACGTCCGTGCACATGATTCCGATCGCGCTCTCGTCCTTCTTGATGGTGGTCGGCTTCATGATCGGGTACAGGCCTAGCACCTCCGTGTACCACTTGAAGGCGGCATCGACATCAGGCACGGACAGGCCGATGTGATTGAACCCGCGTGGATAGGTCATGGTTTCTCTCCTTCAGTTGTGGCCGAGGGCCGAGCTGGTTCAGCTTGCCGGCGCGGTGCGAGGAGGCGGCCGAGCTCGCCGCGCCACATGTCGATCCCGACCGCCAGCACGATGATCGCGCCGATCACGATGTTCTGCGTCGACGTCGGAACCGCGTTGAGGTTCAGGCCGTTCTGGACGATGGTGATGGTGAGCGCCCCGAACAGCGTCGCCAGCACGTCGCCGCGACCGCCCGCTAGACTCGCGCCCCCGATCACCGCCGCGGCGATCGCCTGCAGCTCCAGGCCCACGCCGTAATTGGGCGAACCCGAGTTGAGCCGGGCCGCCATCAGCACCGCACCCACCGCGGCCATGAAGCCCGCGATCACGAAGGCGTAAAGCTGGGTGCGGCGCACGTTAATGCCGGACAGGCGCGCGGCGGCTGGATTGCCGCCCACGGCATAGATCGAGCGTCCCAGGCGCGTGTACCGCATCAGCCAATGCGCCATGGCGAAGAAGGCGACCACGTAGTAGAGCGGCAGCGGGATTCCCAGGAAGGTTCCGTAGAACAGCGGTTCCAACCGCTCGGAGGCGCTGAACACGGGCGAGCCCTTGTTGAACATGAAAGCCACGCCGCGATAAGCGCTGTAGCCGGCAAGGGTGGTGATAAATGCCGGAATCCTGAGATAGGCGGTGATCAGCCCGTTGACCGAGCCGATGCCGGCACCGGCCACCAGGGTGAGCGCGATGGCCGGCCAGAAGCCGAAGCCCCAGAACTTGAGCATGCAGGCAAGCAGCATGGTGAGCAGCGCGATCATCGATCCGGGGCTCAGATCGATGCCGCCGATGAAGATGACGGCAGTCGACCCGATCGCCACCAGCGCCACGATGCTGACCTGGAGCGCCAGGTTGTTCAGATTGCCCGCCACCAAAAAACGGTCGGTCGTCGACATCACCAGCAACGTCACGACGATGGTGGCGATGGCGGGCCCTACGCGTGGATTTGCAAGCCAGCGTCTCATGCAGCCCGCACCCTTTCTTCCGGGCTCTCCAGCAGGTCGGCCTTGCTGAGCTCGCCGGCCTTGGCGATGCGAATGATCCGCCCGCGCCTCACGATCGCCACGCGGTCCGACATGGCCAGCAGCTCCTTGTCATCGGCGCTGATCAGGATGACGCCCTTGCCGGCGCCGGTGAATTCATTGATGAGCTGGTAGATCGCCACCTTGGTGCCGATGTCGATCCCCTGGGTCGGCTCGTCGAGCACGAAAACCTCGGCGCCCGCGTTGAGCCAGCGCGCGACCAGGATCTTCTGCTGGCTGCCGCCGGAGAGACGGTCCACCAGTTCGAACTCGGCCTCGGGCGTCACCTGCAGCCGTTGGATCAGCGCGTGGCTCGCCTCATGCTCCCGCCGCAGGTCGAGCCAGAGGCCGCGGTCGTAGTCGGAGAGATTGGCGGCGGTGATGTTTTCGGTCCCGGTGAAGTTGAAGAACAACCCGTCGGTCTTGCGGTTCTCCGTCAGCAGGGCGATCCCGGCGGCGATGGCGTCGGAGGGGCGATGGATGCGCACGACGCGACCGTGCAATCGGATCTCGCCGCGCGTCAACGGATCGACGCCGAACAGCGCCCGCGCGATCTCGCTGCGTCCGGAGCCGAGCATTCCCCAAAGCCCGAGCACCTCGCCGCGCTTGAGGGTAAAGCTGGCTCCCCGCACCCCACGCTCGGTCGCGATGTCGCGCACCTCCAGAAGCACCTCGCCCGCCTCGCTGCGAACCTTTGGGTAGTGTTCCGCGACGTCTTTCCCGATCATGCGCGTGATGACGCCGGCGACATCGAGCGGCGTTTCGCTTGCCGCGCTGACCACACGGCCGTTGCGCATCACCGTAACGACGTCGCAGAGACGGACCACTTCGTCGAGCCGGTGCGAGATGTACAGAATGGCGGCGCCGCCGTCGCGCATGCGCCGCAGCAACGCATGCAGGTGCTCGGTTTCGCGCAGCCCCAGCGCCGTGGTCGGCTCGTCGAGGATGATGACGCTGGCGTTGGCGGCCATCGCCTTGGCGATCTCGGCCAGCTGTTGCTGCGCGACCGGCAGATCGCGGATCAGCGCATCGGGCGGGATGTCGATCTCGAAAGTGGCCAGTACCCGCAGCGCTGCTTCCCGCATGCCGCGCCAATCCACGCGTACGGACCGGCCCAGCCAGCGGCCGAGGAAGATGTTCTCCGCCACGCTCATGTGCGGCACGAGAGAGAACTCCTGGAATACCGTGGCGATGCCCAGCGCCCGCGCTGCAAGAGGGCTGTCCAGGCGCACCGGGTGGCCTTCGTGCAGGATGCTGCCGGCGTCGGGCTGATGCGCCCCGCACAGCGTCTTGATCAGCGTCGATTTGCCGCTGCCGTTCTCGCCGACCAGCCCGTGGATCTGCCCGCGGTAAAGGGCGAGCGAGACGTCGTCGTTGGCGACCACGGGTCCGAAGGTCTTGCGGATGCCGCGCAGCTCCCAGACGATGTGGTCGGGCGTGCTCATAGGTGAATCGCCGCGGATCCCAGTGCGATGTCCTTGGAATGGCCGGATCCCAACCTTTACCTGGCGGGGATCCGGCCTATCCGCTTGCGCCTAGTATTGCTTCGAAGGCTTGGGATAGAGCCTTTCGGGGTGGCGCAGCTTGTCCACGACGTTGTTCTTGTCGACGATGTCGGTGGGGGTTTCGACCCAGCCGCCCGGGTATTTGTTGTCGAGCACGTTGGCGGCCACCGCAAGCGCGATCTGGCCCATCACAAAGGGGGTGGTGTCTACGGTGGCCGTGATGTTGCCGGCAGCGATCTGCTCGAGGCCGGCCCCGGTGTCGCCGTCATTGCCAAAGAGCAGCAGATCCTTGCGGCCGAGCGCCTTCGCCGCCTGCCCCGCGCCCATGATCTCGTAGTCGTTCGCCGCGAAGATCATCTGGATCTCGGGATGCGCCTGAAGCATGTCCATGGCCGCGATGTTCCCGCCCTCGACGTTCCACTTGCCGTCGAGGCTGGAGACCACCGTCAGGTTCGTGCCCTTGATGGCGTCGAGGAAGCCGCCGCAGCGCTCGGTCGAATGGTAGCCCGGTTGTCCCTCGAGAATGCCCACTTTCATGGGCTTGCCGCCGGCGAGCTTGAGTGCGTACTGCCCCTCCTTGAAGGTGCCGCCGCGTTGTGAATAACCGACGACGCCATGAACCGGAGCGGGGAAGTCGGCGATGTCGGAGTTGACGATCACCACGGCGATTCCCTGGGCTACGGCGCGCTTGACCAGCGGCGCTGCTGCATGCTCGTCGTGCGTCGACAGGATGATTGCGGCGACGCGCTGGTTGATCACGTCCTGCAGCATTCCCATCTGGCCGTTGATGTCGGCCCCGCTTTGCGGCGCAAGCATGAAAGTGCTGATGTTGCGCTTGGCTGCCGCCGCCTTGACGCCTTCGCCGATGGCGATGTAATAGTTGAACTCCGTGGCCGGTGGCATGTACGCGATGCGCGCCCCCTGCGAACCCTTGAAGCCCTTGATGGGGGCTTGCGCCGCGGGCTTCAGCGGCTTGGGCGTTGCATACTCCTGCGCTGCGGCGATGCCGCTCAACAGGGTTGCGAACGCGAAACCGAGGATCGCGGCAAACAGAACATTTGGTCTTCGCAACATGATCTCCTCCTTAGGGCAATCTCTCTCTCCGAGAAAAGTAATACCGCCGGCTCAACCGGCGAATTTCGCCTCCGCTAGCCCCCTGACACCTGGTTTTATTGCGAACAGCGCGCCAGAGGCAGGATTCGCGCTGAGCTGATCGGCCGTCATCCGATAACGCGCCGTGGTGATGTAAAGCGTGTCGAGTTCGGCGCCCCCGAACGCGACGCAGGTCGGATTCAATACCGGCATCTCGACGACGCGGTCGATGCGCCCGTCCGGCGCGTAGCGCACCACCCTGCGGCCGTTCCATTGGGCGTTCCAGACCAAACCCTCGGCGTCTACACAGGAGCCGTCGGGGAGCCCCGGCTGGTCCTTGAAGCCAGCGACCACTCTGCGCTTGCCCACAGTCCCGCTGGCGGTGTCGTATTCGAATGACCACATCGTGGCCGCGTTCGTGTCGGCGAAATACAGGATCGTGCCGTCTGGGCTGAAGCAGATGCCGTTCGCGCATCCGACGTCGCCGAACAGGCGGGTCAGGCGCCCGTCCGCATCCAGTCTGACGACGCTGGAGACCGGTTTTCCTTCGACCTCGTCGAAGCCGCCCGCGACGAAACGGCCCTGCCGGTCGGTCTTGCCATCGTTGAGCCTTGTGTGCGGATTGTCCGGCTCGAATCGGACGAGATCCTGACGCTGGCCGGTGGCAGGATCATAAAATGCAAATCCGCTGGCGAACCCCACGAGCAGACCGCTGCGGTGACGCGGTGCGAAACACGCAATCCGCTCCGGGGCCTTGTGGGTGTGCGTTCGCCCGCTCTTCGGGTCAAGGGTCCAGAGTTCGCTCGACTCTATGTCGACCCAGTAAAGCCGCCCGGAATCGTGGTCCCACAGCACGCTCTCCCCGAGCGTGTTGCGGCAGTCCACTACCAGTCGTACTTGCTCCATCGCCTTCTTCCCGCAAGCGTATGTCCAATTTGCACGTCTATGATGAGCATGAAACCAGAAGCCGCGGGAGTGGCCTTGACGTAGATCAATGGTCCCGCAAAGGTCGTCGGTATGCTTCGTCTCATCGTGAGGCGACGGAGGCAAAGATGATCGGCGTCGATTGGGGCATCACGCAGCTTCGCGCCTATCAGATCGATTCCACCGGCGCGGTGCTGGCGTCGCGCTCCGCACCCAAAGGCATCATGGCGGTCGCGGGCGGGGACTTCGCCGCCGCCCTAGAGTCGGTGATAGGCGATTGGCTGGACCAAGAGCCCGAACCCATACTGATGAGCGGCATGATTGGCAGCCGCCAGGGTTGGGTGGAGGCGCCCTATGTGTCCTGCCCGGCACATCCCGCCGAGGTAGCACAAGCCTTGGCTCCGGTGACATGGGGTAGGCAGCGGCGCGGATTCATCTGTCCCGGATTGACATGCCGCGACGCCGACGGCGTGCCTGACGTCATGCGCGGCGAGGAGGTGCAGATTTTTGGCGCCCTCGCGCTAGAGGCAGACGGCACGGCCGCCATCTGCCATCCTGGCACGCACAGCAAACACGTGGCACTCCACGCCGGAGCGGTCGCCGGCTTCACCACATTCATGACCGGCGAGGTATTCGCCGTCCTGCGCGAGCACAGCATTCTCGGTCGCACAATGGCCGAAGGGCCTGTCGACTGGCGGGCTTTCGAAGACGGGATCGGGCGGGCGCGGCAGGCAGCTGGGTTGCTGCATCATCTTTTCGGTGCGCGCACTCGCGTGCTGATGGGTGATCTCACGCCGGCCAGCGAGGCCGATTACCTGTCCGGAATGCTGATCGGGCACGAGATATTAGCTGCAGGTGACAGCGGGCCGGTCACGGTGATCGGGGCGCCCGAGTTGGCGGAACACTACCTGCGCGCATTCAAGATCTTCGGGCGCATCGCGCGCGGGCTTCCGGGTGAGGCCGCCACGGTGAGGGGGCTGCGCCTCATTCACGATCTCGCGGCCGGTCGGCCGCAATGACCCTCCCGGCTCGCCCCACCGGCCGCGCGGCGACACCGAGGCGGGTGCTGATCCTTAGCCGAAACGGATGTCATCGTGTGGGACGGCGGCAACAACGACTTCCCGTTCATCAGGCCCGACTTGCATATCGTGGTGGCCGACGCGTTGCGACCGGTTCAGATCACGACCCATCATCCCGGAGAAACGGTTGCACGCATGGCCGATGTCGCCGTAGTCAACAAAGTCGATGCGGCCGCAAGTGCCGACGTGCAGGACGCCATCGAGCGGCTTCGGCAGATCAATCCGCGCGCTACGATCGTGCGCGCGGCATCACCGGTGCGGTGCAGTTGAGCAACCCCGACGCCGTGCGCGGTCGGCGTGTGCCGGTGGTCGAAGACGGCCCTACCATCACTCATGGCGGCATGGCATACGGTGCGGGATACGTGGCGGCGGTCGCTGCGGGCGCGGCGGAGATCATCGACCCGCGCAGCGCCGCGGTGCCGATGATAAAGGATGTGTTCCAGCGCTACCCGCACATCGGGCCGGTGCTGCCGGCTATAGGATACAGCTCGGCCCAGGTGCAGGCGCTCGAAGCGACAATCAACCGTGCCGAGGCCGATGTTGTCATCGCGGCGACGCCGCTGAATCTTGCGCATCTGATCCGGGTGAATAAGAGCGTGGTCCAGGCCAGCTATGAGTTCGTCGAGGCGGGCGCGCCCACCCTCGGCTCCCTGGTCGACGATTTCCTGGCCCGGGTCCAGTCCAAGCAAGAGGAAGCGGAGCAGTGACGTGGGGCTGTGCCCACATAGTCCTCAAGTCGCGTCGCTCCGCTGAGGTTGGACCGTATTCGTGCCAGCGCCCAGCGGCTCCTCGTCGTTAGTCGCCATTCAACTTCAGGGTGAGAAAAAGATTCATCTCACCCCGCTTGACCAGCAACGCGATCGTTCGCCCGGCATGGGCTGTGAGCTCGGCGTCGAACGTCTTGATGTTGGTGACAGGGATGTCGTTGATCGCGAGGATCACATCCCCACGCTGGACCCCGGCTCTCAGGCCGGGGCCCTGGGCACTGCGCACGAGCAGTCCATGGTCGACGTGCAAGCGCTTTCGCTGGTCGCGCGTGAGTTCACTGAGGACTAGGCCACCAGGACCTGTCGGCGGCTTCGCTTCGTGACCCGGGGCACGGGCTATGTCCGATTCGACTTCGCCGATGGTCACGGCCAACGGCCTAGTCTGTCCTCTGTTCCACACCTGTATCGGGGCGCTGGCGCCAGGTTGAGTGCCAGCCACTAGACGCCGCAGGTCTTGTGCGTTTTGAACCGCCTTGCCGCCAAATTTTAGAATGACATCCCCCGGGCGCACTCCAGCATTCTCGGCCGGCCCGCCCTTGTCAACTCCGGCGACCAGGGCGCCGTTTGCATTCTTCAAGCCAAATGACTCGGCGAGTTCGGGGGTGAGCTCCTGTATTTGAACGCCTAGTCTGCCCCGAATCACCTTTCCGTGGGTCCGAAGCTGGTCGCTCACCTCCATCGCGATGTCGATGGGGATGGCAAAAGATAGCCCCATGTATCCCCCGGTGCCGGTATAGATCACCGAGTTGATGCCTACGACTTCCCCGCTCAGATTAAATAGCGGTCCACCCGAGCTCCCTGGATTCAACGCTACGTCGGTTTGAATGAACGGCACGTAGTCTTCGTCGGGAAGGGACCGCCCCTTGGCGCTCACGATTCCCGCGGTGACGCTGTTTTCGAAGCCGAACGGAGAGCCGATGGCGGCAACCCACTCCCCGACTTCCAATTTGGAGGGTTCGCCGAACGTGACCTTCGGCAGTCCCTTGGCGTCGATCTTGATCAACGCCACATCGGTGCGCCGATCGACGCCGACGACCTTAGCTTTGAACTCCCGCCGATCCGTAAGCTTGACAATGACTTCCTCGGCACCAGCCGCAACATGCGAATTCGTCAGGATGTAGCCGTCTTCAGCGATGATGAAGCCAGAGCCCAGGGTGCGGGCTTGAAACTCATGCGGCTCCATGGGCGGCGCGAAGCGCCGGAAGAAAGGGTCCTCCTCGGGAATGCCAGCGGACTCCGAATCTTCTTCGACCACGGTGCGCGTGGTGCTGATATTGACAACGGTTGGACCGACCTTTTTCACCAGGGCGATGAAGTCGGGAGCCTGGACCGCCGGCGCCCTCGCGGCTTGGTGCAACCGATTCGAGGTTGCATGGGTTCCGGCTTGGTCGTTGGCCGGGGAACAACCGATCGGCAACACCAGCAGAGGCGCCGTTGAAAGCGCTGCACCGAAGCAAACTACCTGGATCAGTCTTCTCAACACTGCGCAATCCCAAGCCACGGCGTCAAGGAATCGCCGACGGTCTGCGTTACCGCCGCTGCGCGCTAGGTTTCTCGTAACTCTTGAGCGCTTCGCCCTGAGGCAACGAGGTTGAATCTAGTGCATCGCCACCGGCCTCGACTTGTTCCAGATCAAGCAGACGGCGGGAGGATCTCGTTCAGGCTCCGCCGGCGCAATAAGCAGGCACCCCATCGTCAGGTAGCCGGAAGCGCTCGGGCATGGATCTAACATGTGCGCCTACAAGGGCGCAACGCGGCAAATCTGCCGACGCTACGTTGGGCGCTCCGAGAACAATCGGGCCGACGTGATCGATTACGCCGGAAGCACCTGTACGCGTTTGAGACCATCGGCATCCGTTACCGAGAATCGCGCCGGCAGGAATTGCTCGATCAACCACATCGCCGTTTCGGCGTGCCGCGAGACCTCTCGCACCGTGACCACCGAGCCAGGACCAGCGAGCGCGAGATAGACGAGCAACTGATCGCCGGCATGCACATCGAGCGCGGCGCCGGCTTCAAGGTCTGCCGTCAGTTCCGCCGCCGCCGCCTCGCCGAGCGCTTCTGCGCGTACGCCCCGCTCGGCGGCCCGACCCGCACCCAGGACGCAGTGCTCGGTACGCGCCCACAGCACGATCGCCCCGCCCTCACCGAGGGCGTCGCCGCTGCCCAGGACCGCTTGCTCGATCGTAACCGGCACATGGACTTTCCCCAGCCGCGTCAACGCAGCCTCGCGCATGCGCTCGGGGATGTGAGCTGGAAGATTTGCGGCGTGCGCCAGACCTTCGACGCAGAGCAACCTGCCGGGCGACGTCAGGGACAGCGGCCTCGGGTTTGCCGGCGCCACGGCTACCTCGACCTCGCCGCCACCTCGAGGGTAGTAGCCGCGGCGGCGAACCGTGCATACGGCCTCGATACCCATTCTTCCCAGGAGCGGCAACAGGACGTGCCGAAGGTAGTCGAGCGGCGGCGCCGCCCGCACATCCGTGCCGCCAGTCACACGCACGCGGCAAGGCCTCGGCGCGCGGCTCATCGCAGGGAGCAGGGCCTGGAGCACGAGCGTTGCGCTGCCCGCGGTACCGACGTCGAAAGCAAACTCACCGCCGCCCAGCGATCCGGGCACGAAATCGAACGCAAGCGACCGCAATGCAAGTCCCTCGCAGCGCGCACCGCAGAGCGCGGCGACGGCCCGGACTGCCGCGAGATGCTGAGGAGCCAGGCCCGCCGGATGGCGCCGTGCGCGGATGTTGCCGAGATGGACCGCGGTGCCGGTGATCGCCGCGAGCGCGACAGCGGTCCGCACTAATTGCCCGCCGCCTTCGCCGTGAGCGCCATCGATCTGCATACTGGTGGAGCTAAGTGGATAGACCTTCCGCGTGTCCAGCACCTGCAGCACCACCTCCCGCTTGGATGGCGTAGCGGACAGGTGGCCCAGCGGTTCTAGCATGGAGTCGAGAGCTTCTCCCATGCCAGATCCGGGAATCCCGCAGCAGCCAGTGCCACATACGGCGGCAAGGTTGGTCGATCGCTTGAAGCGCGTGCCAAAGCGATCTTTCGCGGTCAGCTGCCGCTTGCCGCTCAACCGTGGGAAGGCTGCCACGCGCTCGCGCAGGGAAGTCGCAGCCCATGCCATGTAGTTGCGAACCGTCTTGCGATCCAGGCGGGTGCGCCACCCCGCTCACCGTTCAAACTGGGGAAAATTCAACCGGCACTTTTGGGGAGTTTAGTCCGGCACGGTGGCCAGCATCTTTGCCGTGAGCCCGCACGCGAGCGTGCTCGCGTGTACAGGTTCTGGTGCGCTTAGCCTCTTAGCATTGAAGTCTTGACGAAGTTGGCGAAGAATTTGTCATCTGGATCTGGTGCAACTACGGACACTGGGAGAGGTGAGACGCGTCAAAATGCGAAAGCCACTGGCCCCACCTCTTCTGCGATGCCGCGCCGCAGCTACCGCGGGCTGATTTTCCCGCGGCAGCTGTAACATACACACAACACCGTCGACGTTCATCGACTCAAGGGTGCCACGCGCTGCCATCCCACCACTTGTGGTACAGGGCGCTGTCTGCTGCTCCGATGGTGAAGCAGTCAAGTCGATTCGGTCCCCAAGCCACACATTCGGGGCGCGACATCAGTATTCCGCCAAGGCTTTCCCAGCCGCCCCACTGGCTACCGTTCCACCAGCGATGATACATGGCACTGTCGGTCCCGACCCCAAAGCAGTCGAGTCGATTCGGTCCCCAAGCCACGCATTCAGGTCTGGACAGCAATATTCCGCCAAGGCTTTCCCAGCCGCCCCACTGGCTGCCATTCCACCAGCGATGATACATGGCGCTGTCGGTCCCGAGCGCAAAGCAGTCGAGTCGATTCGGACCCCAAGCGACGCAGTTGGGGTCTGAGCTGATAGTCCCCCCCAAGTTTTCCCAGCCACCCCACGCGCTGCCATCCCACCAGCGATGGTACATCGCCCCATTGGTGCCGCGAGCGAAACAGTCGATACGGTTCGGGCCCCAGGACACGCAGTTCGGGGCGGACGTGATGATGCCGCCCAAGCTTTCCCAGCCGCCCCATGCGCTGCCGTTCCACCAGCGGTGATACATCGCCCCATTGGTACCGCGAGCGAAACAGTCGATGCGGTTCGGACCCCAAGACACGCAATTTGGCGCGGTAGTGATGATACCGCCCAGGTTTTCCCACCCACCCCACGCGCTGCCGTTCCACCAGCGGTGATACATCGCCCCATTGGTACCGCGAGCGAAACAGTCGATGCGGTTCGGACCCCAAGACACGCAATTTGGCTCGGAAGTAATGATCCCCCCCAAGCTTTCCAACCCACCCCATGCGCTGCCGTTCCACCAGCGGTGATACATGGCTCCATCGGTGCCGCGAGCGAAACAATCGATACGATTCAAGCCCCAAGAGACACAGCTGGGATCAGATAGGAGCACGCCGCCCAGAGACTCCCAGTGAACACTGGGTCCTCCACAAGAAGGCATCTGAAACGCGACTACCCGGGTCTCCCATCCTGCTTGGGAGGTGGACGTATACACTTCCGACGTGTACCAGAAGGTACACGGTTTAGACGGATCCACATCCATCGTACTATAGTTCCCCCAGCGCGGAACGCCGAAGGTCTGAGAACCGCCCCCATTGACCAACGTCACTTCCCCTTGTGCGAGCACGCCCGCCGGATCGGTGGGCAGACGAGTCGCCACGCGCATGCTCGGAAACAAAGTAGAGCTTGAAGCGGTGTAACCGAGCGCAATGTTCCCAGCTTCGTCCATTGCAATGCTACCCATCCAGCGATGGACCGTGTTGTCCGGTGCATGTGTACCTTGCTGGTGTATCGACCACGCGCCCGACGTCGGCCGGCGCAATTCGTACCAACGGATGCCTGCCAGATCCGCGCCGTTCGCGTCGACCGTGTGATTGAATACCAGCGTCTCATACGTTCCGAAGTTACGGTACTGGGCACGCCACATGGGCCACACCGTCAGCGTTTCCAGCTTCGGCGCGTTGCTCGGCTGCGGTACGCAGGCTCCCATCAGGTCCGCTTGGCATAGGACTGAGTCGAATGCAGCCACGGGTAGCGTCGACATCAGTTGGAACGTCGAGGCGGCGGGGTTGCCCCAGTTCACGCTGAGGGCAAAGACCTCGACCCGATCCTGCCCACCAAAGCGCTGCCCGTCCACTTGCCGAACGAAGAAATTCCGCGTCCCTGCCGGCGGCGCAGGACCGTCCAAGTCGCTAGGGAGCAGAACTATGGACGGTGCGGAGACGGCGAATGTCACCTGACGCGCGGGCTGCCCCGCTACCATCCGAGCTCGCTCAAACACCCATACATCCAAGCCACCGTTCGGGAATCCGCGCTGAGTCGACATGTAATATCCGTCCGGCCAAACGCTGACCTTCGGGTAGTCGGGCGTCACCTCCGTACCCGATGCGGTCACAGTCCGAAAGGCATAGAGAAACCAGCCGCTGGTCACGGGATTCGCACCCCGCGAGATGGCGATGCACTGCATGTGGTCATCGATAGCGAACTGGCTCACCAGCCAGCGATCTGCGAGATGATCGTAGCGCACGATCGGATCGCCGTTATTCTGTGTTTCACATGGCCCGCCGAAGCCGTGCCAAAGGGAGTTGATCGGCGACGGTCCGGCGAGCAGATGCCCCGTTTTGTCCCAGATGGCGAAGGCCGAGTTCACCATTTGGACATAATGGTTGGGTCCCACGGCCCCCACCGTATCCGGTGGGAGAACGCCGGTCGCGGAAATACCGTTGAAGCTGGCTACTGTCGTCGGTGCCGTGACCGGCGCTGCCGCCTGGGCGCCACGAGATGATGTTTCAAGCAACGGGTCAACGCCCTTGGCGCGCGGCTGCACAACCGCGCCCCTCTCTCCGAGTTCGACCATGTCACCTCGTACCTGCACTTCATCGCCGGGCTTCCAGAGGCGTACCGGCGCGGATATCGCGATGCTGCTCAGGTCTTGGACTACTGAGGTCTTAGGTGCGACGGGTTCAGTTACGTGGGGCGAACTGATTTGCTGCGCCGGGACACTCCAAGGCGCAGCTGCGATGAACGCCCCCACCACAACCACCCTGCGCGAAGGCGCCCGCCAGAACTTCATCTCGGATGAGTTCGGTCCGCACGTGTCCATAGGTTTCCTCCTTTAAATGCGCCACCTGTTCGGTAGCAGACGCCTGCTAAGGGAGTCCGGCCTCGTCGGGTGCGACTCCCCGTTTAGTCGCGGTCACCCTGAACCGCTAGGGCGTGTCGTTCTTCTTCCCTTTGTCTTCCTGTCCTTTCGAGCTCTCGGCCGGGGCCGTGCTTGGGCCAGATTCCCGTAGGTCCGGCCTCACCTGTACTGGTTCGCCCGGCTTGTACTTTGGGGCCGGTGGCAGCTTTGACGCTTGCTCTTCAGTAACGCCTGGCTGTACAGGCTCGCCCACTGCTGGGCCCGTTACGGTCGGGGATTCCTGAGCCGGCGGCTGTTGTTGCTTATTACAGGCCGACACTCCCATGCCGATGCAAATGGGCATCAGCAACGTGATGCCCACGAGAGTGTTAAGAGTGAACCTTTTTCCAGCGCTGAGAAGTTCCAATACATCGGCATGCACTGACCGTCCTCTGTCTAGCGTTGCTATGCTACCCAGCTTCGCTTGCAGTTCCGAGAATCCTCTGAAAGGCAACCTCAGCGGAAACCTCATAGTTTGATAGGTTTCATCTGGGGTATACATCATCGCGGGCCTATGGCTCTTCAAAAACATGACTTATCCTCCTGAAAATGGAGCTCACACTCGAAGGGAGGATGTTAGACCACACCGATCTCAGCTGCCTGTCCGCACGCGATGGTTTACGGTGACATTACACGATCGAGACTTACGAATCGATTACCAATGACTTGATCCGCTACGCGGAAATCTCACAGTTTGATAAGTTTCATCAACTAGACCTTAGCCACATGATTCGGGTCTTCCGACCACGCGATGGTTTACGGCGCAACTTATAAGTTACACCATCGACACTTACGAATCGTTTCTAATGACTAATCCGAACGGGCAGGATTTCGGCAACGGTTGCTCCTCGGTGCGGCGAAAGCTGCGCACGAGATAAACGCGTCCCCCACAACAGGACGCGAAATCACATGCAAGGGGCACGCGATGAGCGTGGCACTCGGTGGACCATCCGTTTCGATCCGATCCGGCCTGGTGAAGCTCGTGGGCGCGCTCGAGCTGCCACAGACACCGCGCCCTCGGTGTCCCCGCGTGGGCCGCGGGAGTCAGATCTGGCTTGGCGCCGCCGGACGCTGCCAGATCGATGTGAAGGACGTCGTTTCGTGCTGCAGAGGCAAGCGGAGAAAAATTCAGCGCAGGAAGAGCTGGTAGACGGTGAGCAGGATCTCGAACACGATCAAGGCCACGATATACCATTCGACGCGCAACGAGTGCTTGCTGCTCAGCAGCTCCACCAGGGTGTGCGCGGTCCGCGAGATGAGGTTGAGCTTGCGCTCGAGCGCCGTGTGTCGCTCCCTGATCTCGAACTCGTCCTCCAGCCTTGCAAACAGCCCTTCCAGAGCCGGGTTCTCCCACAGCACCTCGGGCTTCTCGGTGATCTCGGCGCGCCCCACCATGCGTTGCTACACCAGCAGCATGGAGCCGATCTTCTTCAACAGATCCTTGCTAGGCCCACGGATCCGGCCGGATTTGTCCAGCTCCACGGCCAGGGGCTCGATGCGGTCGAACTCCC
>JBGPOV010000041.1:0-27947 GCA_041488255.1 Gammaproteobacteria bacterium
CTCGATCGCATCTGCTGCGCTCATCTGGAAGCGCAGCGTGAGCTCATCCTCGGGCCGGGGCAGCACCTTGAGCGACGCCTCGAGGATCACGCCAAGGGTCCCGAAGGAGCCTGTCATCAGGCGCGACAGGTCGAAGCCGGCGACGTTCTTCATCACCTGGCCGCCAAAGCGCAGATCCTCGCCTGCACCGTTCAGCACGCGCGTACCGAGCACGAAGTCGCGCACAGAACCGGCCGCGGCGCGGCGCGGGCCGGAGAAACCGGTGGCTACACACCCGCCCAAGGTTGCATTTGGACCGAAGTACGGCGGCTCGCAAGCCAGCATCTGACCGCCGTGCGCCAGCGCGTCCTCGATCTCGGCCAGAGGCGTGCCAGCGCGCGCCGTCATCACCAGCTCGCTCGGCTCGTAGTCCACCACGCCGCGGTACCCGGATACATCCAGCGGCTCGCCCTCGAGCTTGAAGGCATAGAAGTCCTTGGTGCCGCCACCGCGGATGCGCAGCGGGCGCTTTTGCGCTGCTGCCTGACGGATGCGTTGGGCCAATTCAGAGACGGTCAGATCCATGCGTCTCCGCGGTTCCCCGTAGTCAAAACCGCGGCAGATCGGGAAACTTCTCCTGTCCGCGGCGCACGCGCATCGCGCCGAATTCGGCGCAGCGGTGCAGCGTGGGCACGGCTTTGCCGGGGTTCAGCAACCCCTGTGGATCGAGCGCGTCCTTGACGGCGAGGAAGCTCGCCAGCTCGCCGGTACCGAACTGCAGGCACATCTGGTCGATCTTCTCGATGCCCACGCCGTGCTCGCCGGTGATGGTTCCACCCGCCTCGATGCACAGCTCCAGGATGCGGGCGCCGAAGGCTTCCGCCCGCTGCGCCTGGTCGCCCTCGTTGGCGTCGAACATGATCAGCGGATGGAGGTTGCCGTCGCCGGCATGGAAGACGTTCGGACAGGTCAATCCAAACTGCTTCGAGAGAGCGCCGATTCCCGCCAGCACTTCGCCCAATTTCTTCTTGGGGATGGTGCCGTCCATGCAGTAATAGTCGGGCAGGATGCGGCCGACCGCGGGGAACGCCGCCTTGCGCCCGGACCAGAACTTGAGCCGTTCTGCGTCGTCGCGCGACAGACGGATGTCGGTGGCGCCGCTGGCGCGCATCACCTGTGACACGCGCTCGATCTCGACTGCGACCTCCTCCTCGGTTCCGTCGCATTCGCACAACAGGATCGCCTCGGCGTCGAGCGGATAGCCGGCGTGGACGAACTGCTCCACCGCCTCGATGGCGAGCTTGTCCATCATCTCCAGCCCGGCCGGGATGCACCCCGCCGCGATGATCTGCGCCACTGCTTCGCCCGCCTTGACCACCGAATCGAAAGCGGCCAGTACGACCTGCGCCTTGACCGGTTTGGGCAGAAGTTTCACGGTCACTTCGGTTACCACCCCGAGCAACCCTTCCGAGCCGGTGATCAGCGCCAACAGATCGTAGCCCGGCGCATCGAGCCCCTCGGAACCGACTTCCAGCACTTGGCCCTCGATGGTCACCACGCGCAGCTTCAACAAGTTGTGCCCTGTCAGCCCGTACTTGAGACAGTGTACGCCGCCGGAGTTTTCCGCCACGTTGCCACCGATGCTGCACGCGATCTGACTGGAGGGGTCGGGGGCGTAGTACAAGCCGTGGACAGCGGCAGCCTCCGAGATCGCCAGGTTGCGAACGCCGGGCTGAACGCGCGCGGTGCGCGCGGCGGGATCGATGTCGAGGATGCTCTTGAGCTTCGACAGCGCCAGCGTCACGCCTTGGCCGTGCGGCATGGCGCCACCGGAAAGCCCCGTCCCCGCCCCGCGCGCCACCACCGGCACGCGCGCCTCGGAGCAGATACGCAGCACCTGGCGCACCTGGTCTTCGTTCTCGGGTAACGCGACAGCCAGCGGCACCTGGCAGTGGGCCGAGAGTCCGTCGCATTCGTAGGGCACGAGATCCTCGCGTTCGTGCAGCAGGCAGTCTGGTGGAAGCGCGGCGGAGAGGCGCCGCAGCAGATCGGTTTTGTCTACCGGCGGCTGGACCGCCGGATGCAGAATTTCGGGCTTGCCCATGTCAGGCCGGCGGCAGGATCAGGATGGCGCGAAAGTCGTTGACATTGGTCAGCGTGGGGCCGGTCACAACCAGGTCCCCCAGGCCAGAGAAGAAACTATACCCATCATTATCGGCAAGGTGCGATTTGGCGTCCAGGCCGCGCGCAGCCGCGCGCAGCAGCGTGTCCGGAGTGACCAAGGCGCCCGCATTGTCTTCTGTACCGTCCACGCCGTCGGTGTCTCCGGCTATAGTGTAGATACCGGGTTCACCGCCCAGTGCAACCGCAAGTGCGAGGAGGAACTCCACGTTGCGCCCGCCGCGCCCTTTGCCTCTCACGCTCACCGTAGTCTCGCCCCCCGATAACAACACGCAGGGCGGCGCGATTGGCTGACCATGGCGCAAGACCTGGCGCGCGATACCGGCGTGCACCAGCGCCACCTCACGCGACTCGCCCTCCAGGCTGTCCCCAAGGATGAGTGGCGCAACGCCGGCTTGACGTGCCACCGCCGCCGCGGCCTCCAGAGATTGCTGAGGTGCGGCGATCAGATGGGTTTGAACGCCCGCCAGCCGCGGGTCGCCAGGCTTGGGTGTCTCCTCGCGCGCTGCGCGCAGGTGCTCCACGACCGAGATCGGTTCGGAGATGCGGTACTTCGCGAGAATTGCCAGCGCATCGGCGAAGGTGGTACGGTCCGGCACCGTGGGCCCGGAAGCGATCACGGCCGGATCGTCTCCTGGCACATCCGAGATGGTGAGCGTGACCACCTTGGCTGGATGGCACGCGGCCGCCAGGCGTCCGCCCTTGATGGCCGACAGGTGCTTGCGCACGCAGTTCATCTCGGCGATGTTGGCCCCGCTCTTCAGCAGCGCGCGGTTGATGGCCTGCTTGTCCTGCAGCGTGAGGCCAGGCGCGGGCAGGGTGAGCAGGGCCGAACCGCCTCCGGAGATCAGACATAGCGCCAGGTCGTCCCGGCTAAGCCCCTCGACGGATTTGAGGATGCGCTCCGCCGCCTCGCGCCCCGCGAGATCCGGTACCGGGTGGGCGGCTTCCGCCACCTCGATGCGCTTGGTGGGCACGCGATGACCGTACCGCGTCACCACCAGGCCGGCCAGATCTCCCCGCCAGTGGTCCTCGACCGCCTTGGCCATAGTGGCCGCGGCCTTGCCCGCGCCCACGACGATGGTCCGGCCCTTGGGGGGATGGGGCAGGAACGGCGGCAGGCACTTGTCCGGCATCGCGCGCGCCACCGCTGCGTCGAACATGCGGCGCAGCAGGAATGTCGGGTCGATTGTCATCGCGAGAGCATGAACCACGGAGACACGGAGAGCACGGAGAAAAGACGAGGACCTAGACGCAAAGACGCGGAGGAACGCAAAGAAGCCCGAGCGTGGTTGCCTTGGACCTCAGGTGCCCGCTCGACCAATCTCGGGACGTGCTTGGCGTCTCTGCAGCTCATTTCCGAATTTCCTCCGTGCTGTCCGTGTCTCCGTGGTTAGTTCGGGTTTACTTTGCCACTTGGTGATTCGCCAGCGCCTCCAACGCCCGCACCATCCCGGAATGGTCCCACTTCGCGCCGCCATGGGCGGTGCAGGCGTTGAACAGCTCCTGAGCCGTGGCTGTGTTGGGCAGGCTCACGCCCAGTTTGCGCGCGTTGGTCAGCGCTAGGTTCAGGTCTTTCTGGTGCAGCTCGATGCGGAAGCCGGGGTCGAAGGTGCGCTTGATCATGCGCTCCCCATGCACTTCCAGCACGCGCGAGGACGCGAAGCCGCCCATCAGCGCCTGGCGCACCTTGCCTGGATCAGCGCCGGCCTTGGAGGCGAACAGCAGCGCCTCGGCCACGGCTTCGATGTTGAGCGCGACGATGATCTGGTTGGCCACCTTGCAGGTCTGGCCGGCGCCGTTGCCGCCCACCAACGTGATGTTCTTGCCCATGAGCTCGAACAGGGGCTTGACCTTTTCGAACGTACGCTCGCTGGCTCCGACCATGATGGTCAGCGCAGCGTTCTTGGCGCCCACCTCGCCGCCGGACACCGGTGCGTCCACGTACTCGCAGCCGAGCTGGTTGATGCGTTGCGCGAAGGCCTTGGTCTCGAACGGCGAGATGGAGCTCATGTCGATTACGATCTTGCCCGCCGACAGTCCCTCGGCCACGCCGGCCGGTCCGAACAGCGCTTTCTCCACATCCGGCGTGTCGGGGACCATGGTGATGATGAAGTCGGACTTCTGCGCCACGTCCTTGGCTGACCCGCACCCCACGCCGCCGGCGGCGGTCAGCTCGGGTGCCACCCCGCTGCGGCTGAACAGATAAAGCGTGTGCCCGCCCTTCATGAGGTTTGCCGCCATGGGCTTGCCCATGATGCCCAATCCGACGAATCCGACTTTGCTCATTTCTTATCTCCTCCATTCACTTCAGATAGGGCCTTACCCAACCCAACCCTGCCTCGGTGGTGGTCGCGGGCCGGTACTCGCAACCGATCCAGCCCGGGTAGCCGATGCGATCGATGTGCTGGAACAGGAAGGCGTAGTTGATCTCGCCGGTTCCTGGTTCATGCCGGCCCGGCGTGTCGGCCAGCTGCATGTGGCCGATCTTCGCCAGGTTCTTCTCGATGGTGGGCGCGAGATCGCCCTCCATGATCTGCATGTGGTAGATGTCGTATTGGAACGAGAGATTGGGCACTTGCGCGTAGTGCATGATGTCGAAGGCCTGACGCGAGGTGTTGAGATAAAAGCCCGGGATGTCGCGCGTATTGATGGCTTCGATCAGCAGCTTAAACCCGTGCTTCGCCAGCGCTTGGCCTGCGAACTGCAGGTTGGCGATGTAGGTTTCGCGCAACTTATCGTCGTTAACGCCGCGGGGCTTGAGCCCCGCCATGCAGTGGATCTGCTTGCAGCTCGACGCGAGCGCGTACTCGATGGCCTTGCCTACCCCTTCCTGGAACTCGCTCACCCGGGCCGGATCGCAGGCCAGGCCCCGTTCACCCGCATTCCAGTCGCCCGGCGGCATGTTGAACAGGATCACCTCGAGCTGGTTCCTGCGCGCGACATCGGCCAGCTGGTTCTTGTCGTAGGCGTAGGGGAACAGGAACTCGACGCCCTTGAAGCCGACCTTCGCCGCGGCCACGAAGCGGCTCATGAAGTCGACCTCGTTGAACATCATCGACAAGTTAGCGTTGAACTTGGGCATCCGCGGGTCTCCGGTTGCTTGGAACGGCAAATTGTACTTGCTCCCGCAGCCAAGCGCCGCGCCATGCCGCGCCCGGCTATAATCGCAACGGCCCGCAATCCAACGAGCACCCTATGACCCGCTTTGCCGGAACCGATAGCTACGTCGCCACCGAGGACCTGACGATGGCTGTCAACGCCGCGATCACCTTGGAGCGTCCCCTGCTGATCAAAGGCGAGCCGGGGACTGGCAAGACCATGCTGGCTATCGAGGTGGCAAGGGCGCTGAACCGGCCGCTGATCCAGTGGCACATCAAGTCCACCAGCAAGGCGCAGCAGGGGCTGTACGAATACGACGCCGTGTCGCGCCTGCGCGACTCCCAGCTCGGGGAGGCGCAGGTGCACGACATCGCGAACTACATCAAGCGCGGCCCGTTGTGGGATGCTTTCCAAACCGACACGCCGGCCGTGGTGCTGATCGACGAGATCGACAAGGCCGACATCGAGTTCCCCAACGACCTGCTGCGCGAGCTGGACCGCATGGAGTTTTACGTGTACGAGACGCGGCAGTTGGTCCGCGCGACCCACCGCCCCACTATCATCATAACCAGCAACAACGAGAAGGAGCTTCCGGATGCATTCCTGCGGCGCTGCTTCTTTCATTACATCAAGTTCCCGGACAAGGACACCATGACGCGGATCGTCGACGTGCACTATCCCGGCCTCAAGAAGAGTCTTCTGCGCGAGGCGCTGGAGGCGTTCTTCGAGATCCGCGATGTCCCGGGCCTGAAGAAGAAGCCGTCGACCTCCGAGCTGCTGGACTGGCTCAAGCTGCTCATGGCCGAGGACATCGCACCGGAAGTGCTGCACTCGCGCGATCAGCACAAGATCATGCCCCCGCTCGCCGGCGCGCTGTTGAAGAACGAACAGGACGTACACCTGTTCGAGCGGCTGGTGTTCATGTCGCGCCGGACCAGGACCTGAAATCCGTTCGAACCACGGAGACACGGAGAGCACGGAGGAAAACCGGAGAGCGAAAGATGAGCCGCCGGGACGCCAAGCATGTCGTGAGGTTCGTCGTAGCGGTGTCGATGAGGTTCGACTCAAATATGGTCGCCCTTTGCGTCTTTGCGTCGAGGTCTTCGTGTTTTCTCCGTGCTCTCCGTGTCTCCGTGGTTAACTCGCTTTTCGCCGTTATCGCTACATGCTGACTGAGTTTTTTTTCAAGCTCAAGGACGGCGGGGTCCCGGTCACCATCAAGGAGTTCCTGACGTTGCTGGAGGCTTTGCGCAGCCATCTCATCGGCGGCAGCCTGGACGAGTTCTACTATCTGGCGCGCGTCTGCCTCGTGAAAGACGAGACGCAGTTCGACCGCTACGACCGCGTATTCGCCGCGTACTTCAAAGGCATCAGCCAGCTACCGGACGACCTCCTGGCGCAGATCCCCGAGGAGTGGCTGCGCCGGCAGGCGGAGCTGCTGCTGTCCGACGAGGAGAAGGCCATGATCCGTTCGCTGGGCGGCTGGGAGAAGCTGATGGACACGCTGCGCCAGCGATTGGAGGAGCAGCGCGGCCGCCATCAAGGCGGCTCCAAGTGGATCGGAACCGCTGGCACCTCGCCCTTCGGCGCCTATGGCTTCAACCCGGAGGGCATACGCATCGGGCAGGATGTGTCACGCAACCGCAGCGCGGTCAAAGTCTGGGACCAGCGCGACTACCGCAACCTGGACGACTCTGTCGAGCTCGGCACGCGCAACATCAAGCTCGCGCTGCGGCGTCTACGCCGCTTCGCCCGCGAGGGCGCGCCCGAGGAGCTCGATCTGGACGACACGATCCGCTCAACCGCCAGGAACGCGGGCTGGCTGGACATCAAGATGGTCCCGGAACGGCACAACGCGGTGAAGGTGCTGCTATTCCTGGACGTGGGCGGCTCGATGGACGACCACGTGCGCGTCTGCGAAGAGCTGTTCTCCGCCACGCGCGCGGAGTTCAAGCACCTCGAGTACTTCTACTTCCACAACTTTCTCTACGAGTCGGTGTGGAAGGACAACCGGCGGCGTCACACCGAGAAGATCGGCGTGTGGGACCTCATGCACACCTATGGCCACGACTACAAGCTGATCCTAGTGGGAGATGCCACGATGAGCCCCTACGAGATCGCGTATCCGGGCGGCTCGATCGAGCACAACAACGAGGAGCCGGGCGCGGTCTGGCTCAAGCGGCTGTTGGACGTCTACGGCCATGCGGTCTGGCTCAACCCGCAACCCGAGGACCGCTGGGGCTACTACGACTCGATCGGCATAGTGCGAGAGCTGATGGGCAGGCGCATGTTCCCACTCACGCTGGCCGGGCTGGAGACCGGGATGCGCGAGCTGGCGCATTGATGACGCGGGTGCAGGAAGTGAAGGAGGGGAAGGAGGAGAAGGGTGAAAAAGAATGGCCAGTAGCAATGGTTCAATTAGACTTTTACGAATCACGAATCACGAATCACGAATCACGAATCACCGATCACGTCCTCTGCCTCCGGCGCTGCACCGGACGGATGGGCTCCCGGTGCGCGCGAAGCAGGGCGCCCACCTGGTCGGCTGGCAGCGGCTTGCTGAACAGGTAGCCCTGGTACTCGTCGCAGCGCATTCGACGCAGCGCGGCGAGCTGCTCTCGCGTCTCGACCCCTTCGGCAGTGACGCGCAGCCCTAGCTTGTGGCCCATCGCGACGGTGGCCTGTACGATAGCGAGCCCCTCGTGGTCGTCCGGCAGGTTGCGGGTGAAGGAGCGGTCGATCTTGAGCGTGTCGATGGGCAGCTGTTTGATGTAGCTCAAGCTCGAATATCCGGTGCCGAAGTCATCCACCGCTATGCGGACCTTCCGCTTGCCCAGATCGTTGAGCGCGGAAATGTTTTCGTCGGCGTTCTGCAGCAGCAGCGTCTCGGTCATCTCCAGCTCGAGCAGCGCGGGGTCGAGGCCCACCTGCTGGATCACGTCGATTACTTTGCGGCAGAACTCGAATGGGCGCAGCAGCTGCCGCGCCGAGATGTTCACCGCGACCTTGAGCGGCGGCAGCCCGGCGAGCTGCCACTCGCGTGCCTGCCGGCAGGCGCTGAACAGAGTCCACTCTCCCAGGGGCTCGATCAGACCACTCTCCTCCGCGACCGCAATGAATTTGTCCGGCGCGAGCAGGCCCCGGGCCGGGTGCTGCCATCGGATCAGCGCCTCCATGCCCACGATGCGACCGCTGCGGATATCGATCTGCGGCTGGTAGTGAAGCAGAAATTCTCCACGTTCCAGCGCCAGGCGCATGGCGGTCTCCAAGTTGAGCCGCTCCACGGCACGGGTGTTCATGTCGGGCGAGAAGAACTGGTAGTTGCCGCGGCCGCGCTCCTTGGCGTGGTACATGGCAACGTCCGCGTTCCTCATCAGCGCACGCTCGTCGGCGGCGTCGTCGGGGAAGATGCTGACGCCGATGGAGCACGACGCATACAACGTGTGGCCCGCGATGTCGAACGGCTGCGACAGCGCGGACAGCACCTTGGTTGCGACCTGCGCGGCATCCTCGGCGTGGCGCAGCCCTTCCAGCACGACGAGGAACTCGTCGCCGCCCAGCCGCGCCAACGTGTCGCCTTGTCGTATGCAACCCACCAAGCGCGCGGCGGCGCCCTTCAGCACGAGGTCGCCGACTTCGTGGCCGAGCGAGTCGTTGATGTTCTTGAAGCGGTCCAGGTCCACGAACAGCACCGCCAGCGCACGGTAGTTGCGCTTTGCCGCGGCGATGGCCTGGGCCAAGCGGTCGGCCAGCAGCACTCGGTTGGGCAGCTCGGTGAGCGGGTCGCGCGTGGCTAGATAGGCAATGCGCTCGTCGGCGGCGCGTTGGTCGGTGACGTCGGCGCCGGTGCCGCGCCAGCCGATGCGCGCGCCGCGCTCGTCCAGGATTGCGACGCCGTTCTGACGCAGCCAGCGCGTCTCGCCAGAGCGCGAGACCACTTGATACTCCAAGTCGCGGAACGACCCGTCCGGTCTACGATGCGTTGCCAGCCAGTCATCCACGCGCTGCGCCTCGCCCGGCGCCATGAATTCTTCTGGTCGCCTGCCGATCAATTCCGGCGCCCGGTAGCCAGAGATCGTTTCCACGCGGCTGGAGATGAAGGTGATGCATCCGTCGAGGTCTGTCTCCCACACGTACTCGGCGGCGGCTTCGGTGAAGTCGCGGAAGCGTGTCTCACTGATCCGCAGCGCGGTTTCGGCCGCGCGCCTGGCGGTGTCGCGCGCGAAGTTATCCAGCGCGAAGGAGACGTTCAAAGCTAGCTTGCCAAGTAGGCCGACCAGCTCGTCGTCGAAAAACCCGGGCTGCTCGGCATACAGGTGCAGCGCGCCTACGACTTGCCCGGTACGCCGCAGCGGAAAAACGGCGACTGCATGTACCGATGAGGCCTGAAGTGTCTCCAGCCATGGCGCCAGGCGCGGGTCGGCCGTGATGTCGTTGATCACCGCGGGCTGGCCGCAGCGTAGGGCCTCGGCACTGGGGCCACGCCCTTCCGGGACCGTTGCATCCACGGATATGCGCTGGCGCGCCAACCCGGCTCGATCCTCGCCCGCTTGGGCCACGGTTGCGAGCAGGCCGGTGGCCGAGTCGATCGCCGTGATCCGGCAGAACACGAAGTGCCCGTGCTCGACGGCCAGCCGGCAGATGTCCCGGTACAGGCTCTCGGGGCTACGCGTATGGATGATGGCGTGATTTGCCTCCGACAAAGTGGCGTACAGGTCGCTCAGGCGCTGTGCGTTCTGCTCGGAGACGCGAGCTGCAGTCACGTCGCGGGTGGTGCCGCGATAGCCGCGGAAACGCCCCTTGTCGTCGAACACCGGTTCGCCGCTGACCGAGATGTAGAACGGCTGACCGCTGTGGTCGCGCGCGACCAGTTCGAGATCGCGAAAGCTGCGGTGCTCGTGTAGCGTTCGCCGGTGCGCCTCCCAATCGGCTTCGGCCATGTTCAAGAACGGGAAGTCCCAGCGACAACGACCGACGAAGTTCTGGAAATGCCCCGCGCGGCTCCTGCCGGCGACACCCTCGATGCGCAGGAAGCGCAGCTGCTCGTCCTGCTCCCAGTACCAGTCGTTGGACAGCTCGACCAGGCTGCGAAAGCGTGCCTCGCTCTCCCGCAACGCCGCCGCGGCCTGCTCCCTTTGCGTCACGTCGCTCCCCACACCGCGGTAGCCGCGGAAGCTGCCGTTGACATCGAACACGGGCTCGCCGCTGACGCTGAAGTGGCGCACCGTGCCGTCGTCAGCCAATCGCCCGAGCAGCAGGTCGCGGAAAGGGTGGCGCGCCGCGAGATCCTGCTGGTGGCTGCGCCTGGCTTCTTCGGACTCCCATTCGAGCGGGACCTCGAAGCGCGTCTTGCCCAGCGAGACATGCGGGTCCACGCCGGCCCTCTCCGGAACGCCGGAGGAGAAATAGCTGAAGCGCAGGCCCTCGTCCTGCTCCCAGTACCAGTCTGCAGTCAGCGCGGTCAAGCTGCGGAAGCGCTCCAGGCTGCTCGCCAGCTCGTCGGTCACCCGTTCGCGCTCCAGCGCCAGCGCCGCAACCACCAGCGTGGTGATGCAAACCACTAGGTTGTAGATCGTCAGGCCGACGACGTTCCCGCCCGGTGCGCTGCCGGCAAACGGTCCGCTGCCGGACAGGGTCGCGCCGGCGCTGGCGACGAAGACCAAGCAGTTCATGACTGCCACCCAGCGCAGCGGGAGCAGGGTCGAGAGAATGGCCGCCAGCGGCACGGTGACCAGCGCAGCCGTCGGACTCCCGAGCGTGTTTGCGGGCAGCAGAAAGACCGTCGCGCACACCAGTGCCTGCAAGGTGCACAGGGGCAAAAGCGCCCTGCTGCCAAGGCCGACACGAGGATAGTTCCGTGCTCCGGGGCCGCTCCACGCGAGTATTAGGGTTGCCAGCAGCAACACGCCTAGCGCATCGCCGCTGGCCCACAGTGCGGCTGACACCCCCGCTTCGTGCGGCGCGACGATCCCCGCTAGCATGAGGATGATCACGCCGCCCACGGCCGCCATCAGTGGCGCGGCAGTAGCGCCTATGCCGATCAGCAGCACCACGTGACGCGGGCGGTCCAGGGCCGGATCGAAGTGCTCCAGGTGTCGCAGGGCCGTGGCCCCGGCGGCGGCCGCCAGGGTCACTGTCATGGCGATGGCCAGAGCGGCGGGCAGGGCAGTGGAGCGCGCCAGTTCATCCGCCAGCGCTCCGATGGCCACGCCGGGCAACACGCCCGGCCCTCGCAGCAGCACGGCCGCCAGAGCGACCCCGGCCGGCAGCCAAACCGGACTTGCGTCGATGTGCCGGAAGTCGAACAGGCTGGACAGCTGTGCCAGCAAGAAATAGCTGGCGGCAAGCCCCGTCAGCCACGCGGCATGGCGCAACAAATACGGCAGCCGCGCTCGCGCAGTCCGCTCGGGGGCGGCCAGGGAGGTGCGATCCACAGGGTGCTAACTCGCTTCCCTGGCTTCGAAGTTGAGCTCCCCGGGCGCCAGGAAGCGCGCGGCGATCTCCACTGCAGGCAGCGGCCTGCTGAAGAGGTAGCCCTGATACTCGTCGCAGCCCAGCCGGGCCAGCGCATCGAGCTGCCCGCGTGTCTCCACACCCTCCGCGGTCACCTGCAGCCCGAGCGAATGAGCCATCGCCACGATGGCCTGGATGATGGGGACGTCCTTAGGATCACGCTCGATGTCGCGCACGAAGCTGCGATCGATCTTGAGCGTGTCGATGGGCAGCTGGCGCAGATATGACAGCGACGAGTAGCCGGTACCGAAATCGTCCACCGCGATGCGCACGCCCTCCTGCCCCAGCTTGCGCAGCACGGCGATGTTCTCCTCGGCGTTTTGGACCAGCAGGGATTCGGTCATTTCGAGTTCGAGATAGCGCGGGTCCAGTCCGGTGGAGCTCAAGATGCGCGAGATGCCGCGTGCGAACTCCCGGGGGCGGATAAGCTCGCGCGGAGAGATATTGACCGCCACCTTGAGCAGCGCATAGCCGTTGTCCAGCCAGGCCTTGGCGCGCTGACACGCGGTGCGCAGCACCCACTGCCCGATCGGCTCGATCAGTCCCGACTCCTCGGCCACCGCCATGAAGGTGGCGGGAGACAACACGCCCCGTTCCGGGTGCTGCCAGCGCAACAGCGCCTCCATGCCCACGATCTTGCCGCTGCGCATGTCGACCAGGGGTTGGTAGTAGAGGGTGAATTCTTGGCGTTCCAGGCCCGCGCGCAGCGCCGTCTCCAAGGTATGCCGCTCGACTGCACGCACGTTCATCTCGGGGGAGAAGAACTGGTAGTTGTTGCGGCCCTTCTCCTTGGCGTGGTACATGGCGGTATCGGCGTTCTTCATCAGCGCGCGGTCGTCCTCGGCGTCGAGCGGGTAGATGCTGATCCCGATGGAGCACGAGGTGTTGAGCGTGTGTCCGGCGATCTCGCATGGCCGCGACAGCGCCTTGATGATCTTGGCCGCTACCTGAGCCGCGTCCTCGGCCTGCTGCAGGCCCTCCAGCGTCACGACAAACTCGTCGCCACCGAGTCTGGACAGAGTGTCGCCCTTGCGGATACAGCCATGCATGCGGTCGGCGACCTCCCTGAGCAGCAGGTCGCCCACCTGGTGGCCGAGCGAGTCGTTGATGTTCTTGAAGCGGTCCAGGTCGACGAACAGCAGCGCCAGGGACTGCCCGGTACGGCGCGCCGCCACGATACCTTGCTCCAGACGATCGTTGAACAGCACGCGGTTGGGCAGTTCGGTCAGCGGATCGCGCGTGGCCAGGTAGCTGATGCGGGCCTCGGCGGTCTTGCGATCGGTGATGTCGCGGCCGGTCCCGCGCTGGCCGATGCGCTGCCCGCCTGCGTCGAATATGCCCACGGCGTTGATCAGCACCCAGCGCGTCTCGCCATGCCGGTCGACGATCATATGCTCGAGATCGTTGAACGACCCGTCGGGGCGCATATTGTGACGGACCCACTCCCGCACGCGCTCGACCTCTCCGGGCGGCATGAAGTCGGTAGGCGCACGCCCGGTCAGCTCCTGGTCGGAGTAGCCCCACACGCTCTGCACCCGGCTCGAGACGTAGGTGAGGCGGCCGTCCAAATCCGCCTCCCAGACGTATTCACCGGCGGCGGCGGCGAAGTCGCGAAAACGCGTCTCGCTTTCGCGCAGCGCCTGTTCGGCCTGTTGCTGGGCCGTTACGTCGCGCGCCACGCCGCGGTAGCCGGTAAAGGCTCCGTCGGCGCCGAACACGGGTTCGCCACTCACCAGTGCATAACGCCCGTTGCGTCGGTCTCGGAAAACCAGATCCTTGAAAGGCAAGCGCGCGGCCAGGGCCTGACGGTGCTGCTCTCGGGCCGCCGCGGACTCCCACTCCATGTCCAGCTCGAAGCGAGTCTTGCCGATGAGGTCGGAGAGCGGGGTGATGGTCTTGCCGGTGGTGCCGGCCGAGAAGAACGTAAAGCGCAGGTCGGCATCCTGCTCCCAGTACCAGTCGGCCGACAGCTGGGTGAGGCTGCGGAAGCGCTGCTCGCTGGCGCGCAGCTGCTCCTCCGCCGCGCGCCGCTCGGTCACGTCGATGAGCACCAGCACGACCACGCGGCTGCCATCCGGCCGGGTCAGCGCCGATTTGCGTACCAGCATCCAGCGAATATCCTCCCCGATCGTATAGGGCCGTTCGTACTTCACCGGCGCCTGGCCCTGGAGCGCCTCGTCGTCGGTCTCTTGGTAAAATGCGGCGTCCTGTGGCGCGAAGAAGTCGTAGTCCGTCTTGCCCAGGATCTGCTCAGCCGGGTGGCCGAAGAAGCCGCAGAAGGACGGGTTGACCGCGATGTAGCGGTGCTGCTCGTCCTTTACCAGCACCGGGGTCGGGATGGCGTTGATCAGCGCGTCGAGGAAACGCTTGGCTTCGTCGATCTCGCGCTCGGCGCGCTTCTGCAGGGTGATGTCGCGTGCGATCCCGCGATAGCCGCGGAAACGGCCGTCTCGGTCGAAGAACGGCGCGCCGCTCACCGATACCAGGCTCGGTTCAGCGCCCATGTTGTGGCGGCTCATCACGATGTCGCGGAACGGCGTGCGTGCTGCCACTGCCGCGTCGTGCGCACACCTCCCCTCCTGGTCAACGTCGTTGGGATCGGCCTCCCAGCGCGTGAGGCCGATCAGGTCTTCTTCGCGCACGCGGCGCTCTTCCACAGCCGGGCCAGCGATGTGCGTGAAGCGCAGTTTCTCGTCCTGCTCCCAGTACCAGTCGGACGACAGGGCAGTCAGCTGCTGGAACCGCTCCAGGCTGTCGCTCAGCTCGGCCGCCACGCTCTCGCGCTCCTGCGCGAGGCTGCTCAGCAGCAAAGTAGCGAGCGAGGACACGATGCCGTAGGTCTGCAGCGAAACCAGGCTGTCCTGAACCGAGGCCGAGACGAACGGGCCGGTGCCCAGCAGGGTCCCGGATGCGGCAACACAGAAGGTCAGCAAGTTGACCAGCGTGACCCAGGTCAGGGGCAGGTGCATCGCCGTGAGTAGGGCTAGGCTGAGGTAGAGATACGCACCGCCGCCGGTGCCGGAGCGCAGGGCGAACACGTAGCCGCCCACCAGCAATTGCAGCACGACCAGCGGCAGGATCGTCCCGCGCAGACCGCGGACCGCAGTGCCGCTGGCCATCCAGGACAACAGCATAGGCGCCAGCAGCAGCACGCCCAGCGCATCGCCCGCCCACCACACCGCCCACAGGGCGCCCCACTCCTGCCACTGGTCCAGGCGGCCCCAGTAAGCGCCCGTGGCGCCGAAGGTGGCCGCGATTGTCGGGCTCAGGAATGCGCCGACGCAGATCAGGGCCAAGACGTGGCGCGGGTGATCTAGCGCCCGAGAGAACGCGAGCTTGCTCTGCAGCAGCCAGGTGCCGGCCATCCCCGAGAGCACGCTGCCGAGCGCGAACATGGCACACATCCACGCACTGCTGCCCGCGCTGTACTGGGCCATGAAGGCCCCCGCCGCGATCCCCGGTGCCAGGCGCAACCCGCCGAGCAGCAGCGCAGCGATGGACACCCCGGCGGCCAGCCATACGAAGCTGACGTGCGCGGGCATACCGCTGAACTGCATGCTGGCCCGCGCTGTCAGGAAGTAGGCCATGGCTACCAGCAGCACCCGGCCGATGTCGATCATGAGCCGGCGGCGGGCTGGTTCGGGGTGAGTTTCGCTGCTTTCAGCTTGGGCTGTGCGCACCGGGCGGGTGTCGTGGCTCAAGTTGTCGGCCTTCGGCGGCGCGGCCGCCGGCCCCGCTAAACCGCGCGTCGTTCACCGGAAGCAGGGGGCGCTACCTTCATGACCTCTTCCACCGAAGTGATCCCGGCCACGACTTTGAGCGCGCCGCTCACGCGCAACGGCTTCATGCCGTCGCGTATGGCCTGTTCGCGTACTTTGACGAGGTCCGTCTGCGCGCTGATCAAAGTGCGCTGCGCTCGGCTAAGGGTCATCATTTCGTAGATACCCACCCGGCCCATATAGCCGGTCATGCGGCACTCCAGGCAGCCCTTGGCCAGGTTCACGCGCGCCGGCATGGGCACCTGCCACGGGTGCGTGAGCGATTTCCAGCTCTCCTCGTCGACCGTGCCCGGCTCGCGGCAGTGGGGGCACAGCGTGCGCACTAGCCGCTGGGCCAGCACCCCCAGCAGGGTGGAGTGGAGCAGGAACGGCTGGACGCCAATGTCGAGCAGGCGCGTCACAGCCGAGGGCGCGTCATTGGTGTGCAGAGTCGACAGCACCAGGTGCCCGGTGAGCGCCGCCTGCACCGCCATCTCGGCGGTCTCCATATCGCGGATCTCGCCCACCATGATGATGTCCGGGTCCTGCCGCATCAGCGTGCGCACGCCGCTGGCGAACTCGAGGCCGATGCCGGCCTGTACCTGCATCTGGTTGAACTGCGGCTCCACCATTTCGATCGGATCCTCGATCGTGCACACGTTAACGTCTGGGGTGGCGACCTGCTTGAGGGTGGAGTACAAGGTGGTGGTCTTACCCGAGCCGGTCGGGCCGGTCACCAGGATGACACCATGCGGGCGGCTGACGAGCTGATTCCAGCGCTTTTTGTCGTCGTCGGAGAAGCCCAGCTCGGTGAAGTCCTTCACCAGGACTTCGGGGTTGAAGATGCGCATCACCAGCTTCTCGCCGAAGGCGGTGGGCATCGTGGACAGCCGCAGCTCGACCTCCTCGCCATCCGGCGTGCGCGTCTTGATGCGGCCGTCCTGGGGGCGGCGCTTTTCCACCACGTCCATGCGCCCCAGGATCTTGATGCGGCTGGTCATGGCACCTAGGACCGGAGTGGGGATCTGGTAGACCTGGTGCAGCACGCCGTCGATGCGGAAGCGCACGTTGCCGGCCTCGCGCCGCGGTTCGAGGTGGATGTCGCTCGCCCGCTGGTCGAAGGCGTATTGCAGCAGCCAGTCCACGATGGTGACGACGTGGCGGTCGTTGGCGTCCAGCTTGCCGCTCTGGCCGAGCTGGACCAGCTGCTCGAAATTGGCGATGTCACTGATGACGCCCTGGCTCTGCTGCGAGGCCCCTTGTACCGAACGCGCCAGGTTGTAGAACTCGATCTGGTAGGTGGCGATGTCCTGCGGGTTGGCCAACACGCGCTTGATGCCCAGGCGCAGGACCTGGGCCAGCTCCTGCTCCCACTCGCGCACGTAGGGCTCGCAGGTCGCGATCACGACGTCCTTGGAGGTGATCTGCACCGGGAGAATGCGAAAGCGTGCAGCGTAGGCGTTGGACATCACCTTGGTCACGGCCGCGAAATCGATCTTGAACGGATCGATGTGCATGTACGGAAGGTCTACCTTACCGGCCAGCCATTCGCTGAGCGCTTCGAGGTTCAACACGTGCTTCGGCTTGCGCGGGTCCTTCCACTTCTGGTCGGCGACCACGACGAGCGGATGGGTGTCGCCCTTGCGCAGCGCCTTGGTGGCCAGCAGGGCGTCCGCCGCCTCGCGGGTCACGAGCTCATCCGCGACCAGGTCGCGCAGGATCTCTTCCAGCTTCAGCCTGCGATCGGGCAGCCGCTGAGGGGTGACGGTGCGGGCGGCAGTTTGGGAAGCCATGGTCTGGTGGGTGGCGCGGGGTTCGGTTACGCTCTGGAGCGTCCCGGGGACGAAGCGAATTCCATTCCATCAACGCAGCGGCGACCGCCGTGGTAGCGCGGCGGGACGCCGGACCGGACGCGCGCTCCCATTACCGAACCCCCCGGCGCGACCCGCGAGATTCCAGTCCGGTGTAGCCATGCCGCATTACCCAGCCGATAGCGGTAGACATCGGGACTGGTCCCGATCCCAGCCTTAAGAGACGCACTCAACACGTTGTGATGCAAAGACAAATGCATTTCAGAACAAGCCCTGCACACAGCCTTCGACGCGCAGGGTGCGGCCGCGATCAGACTGCGTTTTGAGCGGAAGTCCGTGTCTCGGCGACCGAAATGTCCACGCGTGCCCTGGTGAGACGCACCGATCTGCGGACTTGATCAAGCGGTCGAGTACGATAGCTCCCGTGGTCTTTTGGGAGATCACACGGGCAATTCAAACCGCTTAGCGGGCAGCGCGGGGGATCTGGGGCTCGGGTTTTGGTAGCGGTTCGATGGTTCCGATATGGAAACCGAAGTGCCCGGCTGCCCGGTCGCTCAGATAGTGGGTGAGGGTATTGCGCACCGTGGCGAAGGCCAGCTGGTCCCAGGGGACGTCCGCCTCTTCGAACAGGCGCGCCTCCAGCGTTTCGGCGCCGGCGCTCACTTCGGCGTCCAGCAATCGGCCGCGGAACAGCAGGTACACCTGATCGATGTGAGGGAGGTTATAGAGCGAGAACAGCGCGGCGATCTCGACCCGCGCGTTGGCTTCTTCCAGAGTCTCGCGCTTGGCGCCGTCCGCCGTGGTCTCGCCGCTCTCGAGGAACCCTGCTGGCACCGTCCAGAGACCGTGCCGGGGTTCGATAGCGCGCTTGCACAGGAGTATTCTGCCCTCCCATTCAGCCACGCAGCCCACGATCATCCGCGGGTTCTCGTAGTGGATCGTGTGGCAGCTGTCGCATACCCAGCGGGGCAGGTTGTCGCCGGGCGGGACGCGCCGGGACACCGGCGTCCCGCAGTTGCTGCAGAAGTTCAAGGAGAATCAGCGCGGCGTCAGGTTGCGAATGTAGACGACGATCTGTTTGATCTGGTCGTCGGAAAAGGCTCCGCCGAAGGCGGCCATGCGTCCCGGCTTGCCGAACTTGATGCGCTCGAAAATCTGCTGGTCGGTTTTGTCCGTGCCCATGAGCTGCGGCCCCTTGCCTGCCCTGCGCCCGCCGTCCTCGTGGCAGAAGCCGCAGATGTTGCTGAACGCCGCGTGAGCGCTGAATGGCGGCGCTTTCGCCGCCGCGTCGGGCTGATCTCCCGGCGCTGTGTTTCCGTCGGCGACCTTGCCCGCCTGTTCCGGCGTTGGCGTGCCCGCCTGCTGCGCGGCCCCTTTGGGCGACTCGTAGCGTGTCATGGGGCTGCTAGGCTTGACTTCATCCGCGAAGCCGCCGAGGGGAAGCGCCGAGGCGAGGCATGCCGCGCCTGCTGCGGCAATCACGCGCAATGCGGGGATCCAGGTGGCGACGTCCAGACGGATCATGCCGTGTCTCCTGAACAAAAAAGAGGCGGGGATGGGGCCCCGCCTCCGTTTGCTGTGCTTCGACTAGATCAAGGCAAAGCGAACACCTTCAACGCGCCCGCATCCTTCGGGTAGCTGGCGTACGGCTCGCCGAACCAGTCGCCGTAGCTGTCTCCCACTAGGCTACCCCACCCGGTTTCGACCGCGATGTACTGCTTGCCCTTGGCGGTGTAAGTGATGATGCCGCCGCCGTGGCCCATGCCGTCCTGATGGCTCCACAGCAACTTCCCATTGCTCGCGTCGTACGCGCGCAGGATGCCATCCGCACCGGGCACGAACAGAAGGTTACCGCCCGTGGTCAGCAGGCTGGCATGCGGCGGCACGTCGTAGTGGATGCTAAAGGCAACTTTTCCGCTGATCGGGTCGCGTGCGTCGACGTGAGCGTACATGCGGTCTTCGCCTTTGGCAGGAACCGCTGTGAAGTCCGCGCCGATGTTGAGCTGCGCCATCGGCTCGAGCACCGGGGGGGCCTTCACCACCTCGAGGTTGATACACCACTCGTAGCCGACTCTGTAGAACAGCTTGGTCTTCGGGTTGTACGAGCCCGAGGGCCAGCTCAACCCACCCATGATGGCCGGGCACAGGTTCTCGTGCTTACCCTCGCGCAGGTCGCGCCGTCCGACCAGCGTGCCGTCGTCTTTGATGGTCTGAACGAAGTTGATGTTCTTGACGAACGGCCAGACCTTCTGCGGGTTCGCGTTGCGATCGTATACAAACACGAAGCCACTCTTGCTCGGGTGCACCACGTATTTCTTGCCGCCCTGCTCGATGAACATGAACTCGCCCACAGCGCTGTCGTAGTCCCAGGCGTCGTGCGGGATTTCCTGCCAGTAGCCCTTCAGCTTGCCGGTGTCGGGATCGAGCATGAGGACCGAGGTCGTATACAGATTGATGCCGGGACGCGGACCACTGGTTTGCCAATCCGGGCCGGACCAGTCGTACAGCACGGCGGGGTTACCCGTTCCCCACCACACCGAGTTGGTTTCCGGATCATAGGCTCCGGTCATCCAGCCGCCGCCACCTCCAACCTTCCACGAATCACCGCCCCAGGTGTTGCGCGCGTCTCCGTTGTCCTCGTTGCCTCCGACCGTCCAGAAGTGCCACACTTCCTCGCCGGTCTTGGCGTTCACCCCGAAGATCGGGCCGCGCTGGGGCCACTCCCCGCCCTGCGACCCGATGATGACCTTGTCCTTGACCACCAGCGGTGCGCCGGTGAAGCCCACGGTCAGCTTCTCGGAATTGACCAGCTTCGTCTCCCAGTTGAGCTTGCCGGTCTTCGCGTCGATGGCGACCAGCTTGCCGTCCAGGGTGCCCATGTAGATGTTGCCGTAGGCCGCGGCGATACCGCGGTTGTACGGGGAGTGGGTCTGCTTGGCGACCACGTCTTCGTTGAGCTTCTGCTTGTAGGTCCACAGCATCTGCCCCGTGGCGCCGTCGAGTGCGTACACCTGGTTGTACGAGCTGGAGTAGTACAGCACCCCGTCGATGGCCAGCGGGAAGCTCTGCAGACCGCGATAATCGCGTGAGGGGACATGCGACCACGCTTCCTGCACCCGGCCGATATTGGCCGTGTTGATCTGGTCGAGCGCGCTGTAGTGCCAGGACTTGTAGGTGCCGTGATACATCATCCAGTTGCCGGGCTCGCCCGCTGCATTCAGCAGCCGCTCGGCATTGACATCCGCCGCGCCCGCTTGCGATGCGAGACCGACGAAAGCCGCTGCTGCAATGGCCTTCGCGCTGCCCGCAAGTTGAGTCTTCCATCGTTTCATAGATCTCTCCCGATGTGAGTTCTTGCTTGAACCTGCCAAACCGTTTCTTTTTCAACCCGAGACTTGCCGACTTGCCGCGAGCGAGTTTTGTTCTTGTCTGCTGCTGAAAAATCCGCCGCGGAGAATCCGCACCAGACTATATAGTCCCAGTCGGGCCCGTTTGCAAGGGGACCGCAGGGTGAAAGGCCCCGATTTTCCACGGCCGTGCTAGGTTTGCCTGGCACAGGCTTGGTGCGCTGGCGTTTTGCATAGCACAATGAAGGCCTTGAGGCCAACAGCGAGCAAAGGGCAGCCGTGTCCGGAACCATCCGAGTCACCCCGACCATCCTTCTGGACGAGGCGGAGCTCGAAGAAGTCTTCGTGCGTTCGCCCGGGCCGGGCGGGCAGAACGTCAACAAGGTCTCTACCGCAGTGCAACTGCGCTTCCCGCTGGCGCGCAGTACCGCGTTGCCAGAGGAGGTCCGGCGCCGGCTGCGCGGATTGGCCGGCAGGCGCGTAACCACGGACGGATGGCTAGTTATCGAGGCCAGCCGCTTCCGCAGCCAGGCGCGCAACCGGGAGGATGCACGCGCCAGGCTGGTGGAGTTGGTCCGCAAGGCTGCCAAGCCGCCCAAGCCGCGCAAGCCCACTCGTCCCACGGCCGGGTCCAAGGAGCGCAGGCTGAGGGACAAACGCACTCGCGCCCGGACCAAGCTGGCGCGCTCGAAGGGAGCGCTGGATCTCGGCTAGCGGAAAAGCCGCTTGCGGCCGCGCTTCATCTGCGCTCCGGGAAGATGCGCTGGAGCAACGCGAGCAGCGTTTGGCGTTCATCGGCGCTCAGATTGCGTGCCAGGTGCTGCTCGTGGCGCGCCACGCGTTGCTTCAGCTTCTTCAGCAGCACGGTGCCGTCCGGCGTCAGCCAGAGGCCGTTGACCCGGCGGTCTTCCGCCGAGGCACGGCGTGCGACTAGGCCCCGCGCCTCCAGCTTGTCCAGAGCGGGGACCAGGCTCGACCGGTCGAGTCGGGCGGCGTGCGCCAACTCGGTTTGCTTCAGCCCCGGATTGGCCTCGATGATCACCAGCATACCGAACAGGCCGGGGCTTACCTCCAACTCACCCATCGCGGCGGCGAAGTCGTCGAACATGACGCGCTGGGCCAAGCGCAATTGATACCCGAGCAGTTCGGGCAGCAGCCCGAGCCGCGCCCTGCTATTGCGCGGGCCGCTGCCGGGTATCTTGCTGGGCGCGCTCGGCAGCGGCGCGCGTCGCGACCGAGCGACGGCCGCAGCCAAGGCGCTCGGCTTGGGCGTTTTGTTTGACATCCAACAATTGGAGAGTGATACTTTCCCGCATCCTAACGGAAATCGTTTCCGTTCACCACCAGCTGCGCTGGTGTACCGAGAATGCCATGACCTGGACCATCACCATCGCCGGCGACCCGCAGAGCGTCCCGGCCGAGGATGGCGAGACCGTGCTGGATGCCCTGCAGCGGCACGGCGTGGGCTTTGCCTACAGCTGCCAGACGGGCAATTGCGGCACCTGCAAGTGCGAATACGGGGCGGGCGACATCTTCGAGCTGGAGTACTCGGAACATGCCCTGTCTGCCGGCGAGCGCAGCCGCGGCATCATCCTCGCCTGCCGTTCGCAGGTATGGAGCGACGTGCAGATCCGGAGGCTCTCGGCCGAGGAGTTCGTCATGCATCCCTCGCGCGTGATGCAGTGCCGCGTGGTGGACCTGAGCTTCGCCACGCACGACGTGCTGCAGCTTCGCCTCGCGGTCGAGTCGGGTGGCCCCTATACCTTCTCCGCCGGCCAGTTCGCCAAGCTCCAGTTCGCCTTCGCACCCGACACGCCGCGCGATTACTCCATGGCCAACCGGCCCGACGACCCGTTGCTGGAGTTTCACATCCGCTGCATCGCCGGCGGCGTGAGCGGTCGGATCCCGTCCCGCCTCAAACAGGGTGACCTGGTACGGGTGTCCGGGCCGTTCGGCACCTCTTATTTGCGCGAGCAGCACCCGGGCCCGATCATCGCCATCGCCGGAGGCACGGGCCTGGCGCCGATCCGCTCGATCGTCGCCGCCGCGCTCGACAAAGGTCTGCGCCGGCCACTCCATTTGTACTTCGGCGTGCGCAGCGAGCGCGACGTCTACGCCGAAGCCGAGTTGCGCGCATGGCAAGCGCGTCATGCCAATCTGAACGCCCACGTCGTGCTGTCGGACGAGCTTGACATTGATGCCGCAGGACGCGGCGCAGACTCGCGCAGCGTCGCGCGGCTGCGCCGCTATGGCCTGGTCACCGATGCGGTGCGCGCAGACTTCCCGAATTTCCAAGGCTTTCAGGCTTATCTCGCGGGACCGCCGGCCATGGTGGATGCGGTCACGGAACTGCTGTCGGCGGGCGGCGTACCGGCGCGCGACATCCACGCGGACGCGTTTTACAGCGCCGTCGACCCGGCGACGGCGGGGACGCCGGCATGAGCGGACCGTTCAGCGTCGAGGGCAAGGTCGCTTTGGTCACCGGCGGCGCGCGTGGCATCGGACGGGCAATCGCGCACGAGCTGGTCGGCCGCGGTGCTAGGGTAGTGATCGCCGATCCAGGGGTGTCCATAACGGGCGAAAATCCGGACGCAGACAGCGTGCGGGAGACTGCGCGGGCCCTGGGTGCTGGGGCGCTGGCTCTGCCCGAAGACATCTCCGCGCCGGGCGCGGCGCAGGCCGCGGTCGAGCTGGCCGTCCAGCGCTTCGGCGCGCTGGACATCGTGGTCAATAACGCAGCGGTGCTGCGCGACGGCTTTATCTTCAAGTCGCAGCGCAGCGACTGGGAACGGGTCATCCAGACCAATCTCACCGGGGCCTGGGCGGTCCTGGCGGCCGCCACGCCGGTGATGCGCGAGGCCGCGAAGAGCGGTCGCGCGCCGGGGCGGATCGTCAACATCATCTCCACCGCCGGCCTGTACGGCAACTACGCCCAGGCGGCGTATGCGGCGGCCAAGGCGGGGCTGGTCGGGCTCACCCGTGCCGTGGCCCTCGACATGGCGCGCTCCAAGGTCAACTGCAATGCCGTCGCGCCGTTCGCGGCCACCCGCGTGACCGAATCCATCCAGCCGGCCAACGCAGCACAACAGGTCTACAAGCAGCGCGCGCTCAAAGTGCCGGTGGACTACGTCGCGCGCCTGGTGGGCTGGCTGTGCTCGCCGGGCTGCGACGTCACCGGCCAGATCTTCGGGGTGCGCGGACGCGAGGTCTTTCTGTTCTCCCAGCCCCGGCCTGTCGTGCGAGTCGTGACTGCGCCGCTGGCAGACCTGACGCCAGAGTCTCTGGATGCGGCCATCAGCATCGCGGTGCGGGAGAAACTGGTCGATCTCAGCACCGACCTCGAGTCGTTCAACACCGAACCCATCGTTTAGCCATCGACGGAGCGAGAGATGTCCACCACCGCAGCCTCGGAAGTGAAAATCCCCGACGTGAAGACAGCGGCGGACCTGGCCCAGCAGCCGGAAGAGTACCGCAACGCGGTGCAGAAGATCGTCATCAGCCACGTGGTCAACGAGCTGTACGGCGCCCAGGTATTCGACGAGCCGGCCATCAAGCTTGCACCCACGCCCTATGCCAAGTGGCTCACCTGCCGCGTGGCGATGGAGGAGTATCATCATCACGTGCGGTTCAAGGCCCTGGCCGACGAGATCGGCGTTGCGGCGCAGCGCATGGACCCGCAGCTCAAGCGCCCGCTGTCCATCTTCGGCTTCGAGCTCAAGACCTGGCCGGAATTCTGCGCGATCAAGGCCATCGCCGACTACGCCGAGATCCTGCAGGTGGAGGACCTGCTTCACTGCAGCTTCCACCCGCTGCGCAACCTGGCCCGCATCACCATGCCGGAGGAGAAGTTCCATGCCAAGTTCGGGAAGGACTTTTGCCTGGAGCTGATCGAGCAGGGCCGAGCCGCCGAGGTGCAAGACGCCATCGACCGCTACTTCCCCATCACGCCGGGGTTTTTCGGAGCCAGCCAGTCGAAGAACAACGAGATCTACCGCAAGTGGGGACTGAAGCAGCGCACCAACGACGAGATGCGGCAGGATTTCCTAGCCCGCGTGACCGAACTGGTGGAAAAGGACTTCGGTCTCAAGCTTCCTGTGCTGAACTGAGCGAGAGCAACGCCTGCATGCAGAGGGTCTGCTGAACGGAGGGGATATGCCACGAGCTGCCATCGATGCCCGCGCCGAGCGGGAAGCCTATTACCGGCGCATCGCGCAGGCCAACCTGACCCCCCTGTGGGAGGTGATGTCGTCGCTGGTGCCGAAGCAGCCTCGCTCGCCATGTGCGCCTGCCATCTGGCGCTATCAGCAGCTGCGTCCCTGGCTGATGGAGTCGGGCCGGCTGATCTCCGCCAAGGAGGCGGTGCGCCGTGTGCTGATCTTGGAGAACCCAGCTCTGCCCGGCGCATCGGCCATCACTCAGTCCCTGTATGCGGGCCTGCAATTGATCCTGCCGGGCGAGGTCGCGCCCAGCCACCGCCACACGCAGTCGGCGCTGCGCCTGATCGTCGAAGGCAGCGGCGCATTCACCGCCGTGGAGGGCGAACGCGTCACCATGCACCCCGGCGATTTCATCATCACCCCGGCGTGGACCTGGCACGACCACGGCAACCCAGGCGGCGAGCCGGTGGTGTGGCTGGACGGGCTCGATATCCCGCTGGTGCGCTTCTTCGACTGCGGGTTCACGGAGAACTATCCACAGGATTCGCAGCCGGTCGCGCGCCCCGAGGGGGATGCGCTGGCGCGCTACGGTGGCAACTTGCTGCCGATCGACTATCAGCCCCGCGGCCTCGCGTCACCGGTGTTCGCGTATCCATACGCGCGCACGCGCGAGACGCTGGAGCAGCTGCGCGGCAACGGCAAGCCGCACGTGGCGCACGGCTACAAGATGCAGTTCATCAACCCGGTCACCGGCGGCTATCCGATGCCCACCATCGGCGCCTTCGTGCAATTGCTGCCCGACGGCTTTCGCGGTGGCGCCTACCGTTGCACGGACGGGACGGTTTTCCACTGCATCGAGGGTGCGGGCGCGCTGACCATCGATGGCGAGCGCATTGCGTTCGCGGCCCAGGACACGTTCGTCGTGCCGGCCTGGTGCGTTCATCGGTTTGACGCCGGCGACGATACCGTGTTGTTCAGCTTCTCCGACCGCCCGGTCCAGCGCGCGCTGGGGTTGTGGCGGGAACAGCTCCTTTGATCCTCCCGGGCCGTCGGCCGCTCGGCGTGCTGCGCTGCGTTATCCATCGCCTCTGAACGCTCCAGACCAATGACAAACACCTTCGTCGTCGATGTGCGCGAGACGCCCTCCCTGCCCGTCATCGGCCAGAAGGGCCGCTTCCCGGTGCACCGCATCTACTGCGTCGGGCGCAACTATGCGGCGCATGCGCGCGAGATGGGAAAGGACCCGGAGAAGGAGCCGCCGTTTTTCTTTCTCAAGCCGGCCGATGCCGTCGTGCCCGAGGGCGGCGAGGTCCACTACCCTCCCGGCACCTCCAATCTGCATCACGAGATCGAACTGGTGGTGGCCCTGCACCGCGGCGGATTCCAGATCCCGGCGGTGCGCGCGCTGGACCATGTATACGGCTACGCCGTCGGGCTGGACATGACGCGCCGGGATCTGCAGATGCAGGCGCGCGACATGGGCCGGCCGTGGGACTTCGGCAAGGCTTTCGACGAGTCGGCGCCGATCACCGCTATCCATCCTGTGGCGAGCCACGGACATCATTCGGCCGGTGCCATCACGCTCACCGTCAACGGCGAGCTGCGCCAGCAGGCCGACCTGCAAGACATGATCTGGAACATTCCGGATACCCTCGCTTTCTTGTCCAACTACTACCACCTGCAGGCCGGAGACCTGATCTTCACCGGCACCCCCGCGGGCGTGGGCGCGGTGGTGCGCGGAGACAAGCTAGTAGGAAAGGTCGAGGGGCTGGCGGAGCTGTGCGTCACGATCGTGTGAGTCACGAACCGGAACAGCCCGTGGGCGCGCACAAGACCTGGCTCGAAGTCTCGCTCAACGGGCCGTGGGGGCGAGCCCGGCAGCCGGGCATCCCCGTGACGATGCGCGAGATCGTCGAGCAGGGCGCGGCTTGCGTCAGGGCCGGCGCCGCCATCGTTCATGTGCACGCCTATGACGAGTCGACCGGCATGCCGAAGGAGAGCGCCGCTACCTACGCCGCGATCATCGAGGGCATCCGCGCCCAAGTGGACGCCATCGTCTACCCGACAGTTTCGACCACGGGTATGGCACCTTTTCCCGTCGACGAGACACCCCAGCAGCGCTTCGCGGTGCAGGAGGAACTGGCGCGGCGTGGCTTGTTAGAGTGGGCGGCGGTGGATCCCGGATCGGTCAACTTCGCATCCTACGACGACCTGCGCGAGGACCGGGCAGGGTTCGTGTATCTGAACCCGGAAAATCATCTGCGCCACGCGCTCGGACTGGCGGCGCGCTTTCGGTTTCATCCGAGCTATGCCGTCTACGAGCCCGGATTCGTCCGCTTGGGAGCGACATTGCACTGGCGGTGCGACTGCCCGGCGCCGATCTACCGGTTCATGTTCTCCTCCGACTACACGTTCGGCTTCCCGCCCGACGACTACGGCCTAACGGCCTATCTCAAGCTCTTGGATCAGGTCGCACCGGGCGCGAAGTGGATGGTCGCCGGCCTGGGCGCCGACACCCTGCCGCTCGTGCCGCGGGCGGTAGCGGAGGGCGGGCATGTGCGCGTGGGCCTGGAGGACGCCCCCTTTGGTTGTGCCAAGACCAACCTTCAGTGGGTGGAGGCAGCCGCGCAAGCGATCGGCGCCTGCGGCGGCGAGCTGGCAACCCCGGCGCAGGTCCGCACTGAGCTGCGTGCGATCGAGATGGGTGAGGCGCAGATATAATCTGCGAATCCACCCGCCCCCGAGCCCCTCATGCCCCCGCTTCCCAAGATCGGCATCACCATGGGCGACCCTTCCGGGGTCGGCCCCGAAATCATCGTCAAGGCGCTGAAAGAGATGTCGTCCGAGCACCGGTTGGCCTCGGCGGTGATCGGTGATGTCGATTTGCTCAAGCGCGCGGATCGACTGCTCGGTGCGGGCCTCACCTATGCGGACTCGCTGGACAGCGCGCGTAGCGGGGCGGTGCCGGTGGTCCACGTGGCGACCAGGGACGCGAGCCAGATCCGCGACGGCGAGATCACCGCCGCCGGGGGCGAGGCGGCCTACCAGTACGTGGTCAAGGCGGTGGAGCTGGCCCTGGCAGACGCGATCGCGGTGATC